>CALLIO010000280.1 GCA_938009055.1 uncultured Altererythrobacter sp. | reverse complement strand
GTAGGCTCTGATGGTATGGGGCGAACGCCTTCGCGCATCGCGCAAATGTGCGCTCCATTGCGCCAGAAGTTCCGAACCGCTCATCCCTCAGACGGCTCCAAAACCAGATCTTCGGCAACCAAATCAGCCAGCAGCGCATTCAGCAGCGGCATGCCCTTGGGCGTTGCGGCAATCCTGCCGTTGTTTGCCCACAATAGGCCAAGGTTTGTGTGCAGATCGAGCTTTGCCTGATCCAACATTGCATCCGCAGTGATCCCAAAGCGTTTTTCGATACGCTCCAGATCGACCCCTTCGGCCAATCGCAGACCCATCAAAAGACTCTCGCTCGTCTGCTCTTTGGACGTGAGTTGACGCGCAGTTTCAAGCGTATCTCGAGCTATCTCGCTTTGTCTAAGGTATATCTCTGGCTTTTTATGTCGCTGCGTCGCAATGTTATTGCGCCGACCATGCGCACCGGGGCCAATTCCGATGTAATCCTCGTACCGCCAATAGGTGAGATTGTGCCGACTTTCCTGACCCGGCTTTGCATGATTGCTGATCTCGTAAGCAGGCATGCCCGCGTTCGATGTCATTTCTTGGGTAATTTCATAGAGTTCGCCGGCATGATCATCATCAAGCGGGGCAAATACACCGCGCCGCACATCGGTCGCAAAACGCGTGCTGGGTTCAATGGTCAGCTGATATAAAGAGAGGTGATCGGTGCCGAAGGACAGCGCTTGGTTCAGCATTTTTCGCCAGTTTTCAGCATTTTGCTGGGGTAGGGCATAGATCAAATCAAAGCTGACCCGATCAAAGCTGCTCTGTGCAACCTCAAGCGCGCCGAGCGCTTCTTGGGCTGAATGCAATCGTCCAAGGAATTGCAAGCTTTCGTCCTCAAGCGATTGAATACCAAGCGAAATACGGTTGACGCCCGCATCGCCGAGGGCGGCAAACCTTGCTGCTTCTACAGAAGAAGGATTGGCCTCAAGCGTAATCTCAATATCCCGCTCAAAGCCCCAGATTTTCTCCGCCTCTGCCAGCAATTCGGCCACCAATTGCGGCGGCATAAGCGAAGGCGTTCCTCCGCCAAAGAATATGGATTTCAGCGGTTTAGGCTCAGTACAATTGGCCTCAAAGTGCATATCGGCAATCAAGGCTGTGCGCCATGCATCCACATCGACTTCATCGCGCACATGGCTGTTGAAGTCGCAATAAGGGCATTTGCGGGCACAGAAGGGCCAATGGATGTAAACTGATTTTGCCACTATAGCTTTTCTACGCGCTTTGAGCGATGAGAAGTCAAGGATACCTATGATAAAACAAGCTTCTTTGATTACCGGATTGGTTGTTGCCGCCGCTTTCGCCGCAGGCCCCGTTCTGCCCACTTCAAGCGCTGATGCGCAAGATGCGCCCGCCGCGCCCGAAACAGCGCAACTGACTGAAAAAGAAGCCCAATGGCTCAAATCGCACAATGATGAGCGCGCCGTATTCGGTTCAATGCCGCTCAAGTGGAACAGTCAATTGGAAGCCGATGCCAAGGCATGGGCGGACAATTTGGCCAGACGCGATGTGATGCAGCATGCCAGCCATGATGTGCGCAAAGGGGCGGGCGAAAACATATGGGTTGGCACACGCGGGCGCTACACCCCGCATCAGATGATCGACGCCTTCATCCGCGAGAAATCGGACTTCAAGCCGGGCGTTTTTCCCGATGTGACGAAGTCAGGCAATTGGCAAAGCGTCGGGCATTACACTCAGCTTGTCTGGCCCGAAACGCGCGAAGTCGGATGCGCCATTGCCGAAAACCGGATGGATGAATTTTTGGTCTGTCGCTATTTGCCAGCGGGCAATTTCAGAGGGGTGAAGATTGGCCCCGCACCGCACGTTGAAGCAAGGCCGCACGCACCAGCGATCCGCGTCAAAAACGAAAGCTAAGAACGCTGCGAGCTATGCGCCGAACTGCGCGGCAACCAGCTTTGCAAAGGCGTCGGCCCGGTGGCTGATCGCATGTTTGGCTGCGGGTTCGATCTCTGCAAAAGTATGCGTGGCGCCCGTGGGCACAAACACCGGATCATAGCCAAAACCCATCTCACCGCGCGGCGGCCAAGTGAGCGATCCAGCGCATTTCCCTTCGTAAACAGCATGCTCCCCATCGGGCCAAGCAATCGCAAGCACACAATGAAACGCCGCTGAACGGTCGATATCGGGTCCAAGCTCTTGCAGCATTCCTTCGACCTTGCCCATCGCCATATACCAATCGCGGCCCGGCTCGCCTTCGAACCATTGCCGCTCTGCCCAATCGGCGGTGTAAACCCCGGGGCGAGCGTCCAACGCATCGACCGAAAGCCCGCTATCATCAGCCAGCGCCACAATCCCTGAAGCTTCTGCCGCCGCGCGCGCTTTTATCAGCGCGTTTTCGACAAAGGTGGTTCCGGTTTCCGCCGGTTCTGGCAGGCCGAGTGAGCCGGCAGAAATGCACTTCAGCCCATGCGGTTCAAGCAGGGCCGAAATCTCTTTCAGCTTGCCCGCATTGTGCGTGGCAATCACCAGCGAGCCAGAGCCAAGGCTTCGAGTCATCGCCTTACTTCACCGCGTCAATCTGTGCTTTGAAGATCGCATCGCAGCCAATATTGGCAAGGCGCAGCAGGCGAAGCAGGCCTTCCTCGTCATATGTTGCGCCCTCTGCGGTGGCCTGAACCTCTGCGATTTGGCCGCCTTCGATCAAGACGAAATTGGCGTCCGCATCTGCGTCGCTATCCTCTGGATAATCCAGGTCGAGCACGGGCGTGCCCTTGTAAATCCCGCAAGAGATTGCCGCGACTTGGGCAGAGATCGGATCTTCTTTGATCAGACCTTCTTTCATCAATCCATTAACGGCGAGCCGCAATGCGACCCATGCGCCGGAAATGGACGCCGTGCGGGTGCCGCCATCAGCCTGAATCACATCACAATCGAGCGTGATCTGGCGCTCGCCCAGCTTTTTAAGATCAACCACAGCGCGCAAGGACCGACCGATCAGTCGCTGAATTTCCTGCGTGCGGCCCGATTGTTTCCCGCGCGCCGCTTCGCGCGAACCGCGTGTGTGCGTGGCACGAGGGAGCATGGAATACTCACCCGTAACCCAACCTTCGCCTTTGCCACGAAGCCACGGCGGAATGCGCTCCTCGACACTGGCGGTGCACAAAACCTTCGTCTCGCCAAAGCTTATAAGGCAGGACCCTTCCGCATGTTTGGTGAAGCCAGTTTCGATAGTGATTGCGCGCATTTCATCAGGCGCGCGGCCAGAAGGTCGCATTGTATTCTCCGGTTGACTGTTGGCGTGGCACTAGCCAGCCTAGGGCGAGTTTGCCACCGGTGATTGGAGTTTTGCCATGAAATATGCGTGCGGCCTTGTCGCAGCCGTCTTGATCGCGGGATGCGCGCCGGTCGAGGCGGGCGGTTCAAGCGGTGCGGACAACAGCTCCATTTCCTTCGAAACAGGGGCCTGTTTTGGCACCTGCCCTGTGTTTAGCTTTACGATTGATGCCGATGGCAATGGCGTTTTCAATGGCAAGCGCTTTGTTGAAAAAGAAGGGGAGCATCGCTTCCGTGCCTCTCCTGCAGAATTGGCGGCATTCCGCGCTCGGCTTGCGCGGTTTCGGCCGGATGGCGAAGTGCGTTATGATTGGGAAAATTGTTCCGGTCCTGTGATGAGCGACATGCCATCGCTTTCAATCCAATGGCGCGATGCTGACGGCGAGGATTCACTCTTTTGGTATCAAGGATGCCGTGAGAAAAAACTGTCAGACGCTAAGCCCGATTTGGCAAGCGCTTGGAAAGAGCTGCCATTGGAAGAGCTAGCAATCCCCAAAACGCCGCCTCGATTGGGCCGATAGGGCGCAAGACTTTAGCCATGTCATCCGTTCCGCTCACCGAATTGTCCGACCGCGCGCGCGAAATCTTTCAGCGTGTTGTCGAAGGCTATCTGGAGGACGGGCAGCCTGTGGGCTCAAAGACATTGGCAGGGGAAGGGGGCGTTGATCTTTCACCAGCATCGATCCGATCCGTCCTCGCTGATCTGGAAGCGCAAGGCCTGCTCGCCGCGCCACACACCAGCGCGGGCCGGATGCCGACAGAAAGCGGATTGCGCATCTTTGTCGACGGGATGATGCGGGTGGCTGAGCCCAGCGCGAAGGAGCGCGCCGCGATTGAAGAGCGCTTGTCCGAAGCTGGGCCGATCGAGCAAGCGCTAGAGCAAACAAGTGCGATGCTATCCGACCTTTCAGGCGCTGCGGGCATGGTAATGGTGCCCACGCGCGAGGCGCAATTGGCCCAGTTCAACCTGGTCAATCTGGGGCAGGGCAGAGCGCTGGCGGTATTGGTTGGCGAGGATGGCGGAATCGAGAACCGCGTGATGGAATTGGGCGGGTCGCTCAATCCCTCAGCGCTGGAACGCGCGAGCAATTACGTAACAGCCCATCTGGCCGGGCGCACTTTGTCACAAGCCTCTGCCGCCATGCATGCCGAGATCAGCACGGGCCAATCCCAATTGGACGAGGTTAGCCGTGATCTGGTTGAGCGCGGCCTTGCGGTGTGGAGCAAGGATACAGCCCAGCGCCCCGTGCTGATCGTGCGCGGCCAAGCCAACCTGCTCGACGAAGAAGCTTTGGGCGATATCGAGCGGGTGCGCTCGCTCCTCGATGATCTTGAGAACAAGCAATCGGTTGCCGAGCTGTTAGAAAGCGCACGCGAGGCGGATAGCACGCGCATCTTTATTGGAAGCGAGAACCGGCTGTTCGCGCTTTCCGGCTCTTCCGTCATCGCCTCTCCCTATCGCGATCGCGAGGGCAGGGTTGTGGGCGTCTTGGGCGTAATCGGTCCTACGCGGTTGAATTACGCTCGCGTCGTCCCCATGGTTGATCTAACAGCCCGGTCGTTGGGCAAATTGATTGGATAATCGGACTTTTTTGACATGAGTGGAAATGACAAGCCCGAGGGCTCGGAACCTATAAACACGGACGCAGCTGATCGCGAGATTGCCGAGGAAATGGCAAAAGCGCAGGATGAAGAGGTGGCAAAAGAGCTGGAAGGCGTGCCGGAAGAATTCCTCGATGATGGCGCTGATGATGGGGGCGAGGATAGCGTAGAAGACGCGCTGGCTCAGCTGCGCGAAGATCTTGAGGCGCAAAAGCAGGAAGTGCTCTACGCCCGGGCCGAGACGCAAAATGTGCGCCGCCGGATGGAAAAGGATGTGTCCGATGCGCGCGCTTATGCCGCGACCGGATTTGCCCGCGATGTATTGAGCGTGTGGGATAATCTTTCCCGCGCGGTGGAAGCCATTCCTGAAAGCTTGCGCGAAGATGACGGCATGAAGGGCCTTGTCGTTGGTATCGAAGCGACCCAGCGCGAGCTGGAGAAGGTCTTCAAACAGAACGGCATCGAGAGGGTTGAGGCCGTTGGGCAGCCGCTTGATCCCAACCATCACCAAGCGATGATGGAAGTGCCAAGCGAAGAGCATGAGCCAGGCACGATTGTGCAGGAAATGCAGTCAGGCTGGGTCATCAAGGACAGGCTGCTGCGCCCTGCAATGGTCGGCGTGGCTAAAAAGCCGGACTAGAGTCTAGCCAGCCGCCTTCGCGCCGGGAAAATTCACCAGCAGATCATATGCCTCGACCGGCGGAGCGCCTGCGATCTTCACGCCATTGCGCAACCAAAATGCGTGTTGGACGATCATCGCTTGTTGCTCGATCCCGTATTTCTCCAGCGTCCAACCCGGCTTGAGCGCGTAATCATATCGCGCCCAAGGCATACGGCGAAAAATCAGATACCATTTGCCGCGTGTCTGGGTCTGCCAGACATGCACCAGCTCATGGATGAAAAGCCCTTGTCGCAGCAAGCTCTCGTGCGCAAAATCGTCGCAATAGGCTTTGCCCTTGGGATGAAAATGCATGTGCCCGCGCGGGGCCATGGTCACGTTCTTGGGCTGAAACGGAAACCATTTGCGCCGCCGGATCAGCACCGCATCATAGTCAATCGACGTGCCGAAAACAGAGCGGGCGAGCGCCACCTCACCTGAGGTTAGCGCCCGCTCTCCGCCAACCGGACAAGCGGCTATCTCGCCCGATCCAAAACTGTCGGCACCAGCGTTCAGCGCTCATCCCCGGCTGCAAGAATCTCAGCCTCGAAACTGTGCTTGTCGCCGGTTGCTATAGTCAATGTAACTTCGGTCTTGCCGCCAGGTTGAAGGTCGGGGGAGACATTCATCGCCATCAAATGCAACCCACCCGGCTCGAACGACAATGTTTCGCCGTTCTTTACGGTCTTGGGCGGAGCTTCGACCATAGCATTGTTGTAATTCTCGCCAGTGTATTCGTGGATCATGGTCATTTCTGCGCCATCAACAAAGGCCGCGCTGACCGTTACAATTCGGTCGCCAGCATAGTCGAGATCGAAATAGACGGCGGCAGGATTGCCCGCGACCGGGGCGAGCACCATGCGCGGATTGCTAACCTCAAGCCCGGCAATACCCTCGACCTCTTCAACAGGAGCCTCAGCTGTTTCACCGCAAGCGCCCAGCGCCAATGTTGAAGCCAGCAAAGCAGCGGCCAATCCTTGTCTGAAATGCACTGAAAATTCTCCCTGATTGAAACGGGTGTAAAACTAGTGCGGCCAATCCCTTGTGCCAAGCAAAACCGCACCTATATCGCAGTTGCAAATGTTGAAACTGTTGTTGAGCCGCCTACCGGTTTCGCCTCGAAAGGAGAATGCCTCCAGAGGGAAATCAACGAAGCGGCGTCCAAATTGAAGAATGGAAATAGGGTAAAATGGCAAAAGTTATCGGAATTGATCTGGGCACGACCAATTCGTGCGTAGCAGTGATGGACGGCGGCAAGCCGAAAGTGATCGAAAATTCAGAAGGTGCGCGCACCACTCCCTCGATCGTCGCTTTCACCAAGGAAGAAGAGCGTCTGATCGGGCAACCGGCCAAACGGCAAGCTGTCACCAATCCCGACAACACTTTGTTCGCAATCAAGCGCCTGATCGGCCGCCGTTTCGATGATCCGATGACCAAGAAGGACAGCGAGATCGTTCCTTACGACATCGTCAAAGGCAAAAATGGCGATGCTTGGGTTGAAGCAGGCGGGGAGGAATATTCGCCTTCGCAAATCTCCGCCTTCATCCTGCAAAAGATGAAAGAAACGGCCGAGAGCTATTTGGGCGAAGACGTGCAGCAAGCGGTCATCACCGTGCCGGCATACTTCAACGATGCCCAACGTCAGGCGACTAAAGATGCTGGCCAGATTGCCGGACTTGAAGTTCTGCGCATCATCAACGAGCCGACAGCAGCTGCGCTCGCTTACGGCATGGACAAGGATGATGGCAAAACCATCGCCGTTTATGACCTTGGCGGCGGTACGTTTGACGTTTCAATTCTCGAGATTGGCGATGGCGTTTTCGAAGTGAAGTCGACCAATGGCGACACGTTCTTGGGCG
Organism: uncultured Altererythrobacter sp.; assembly: GCA_938009055.1. Classification (GTDB taxonomy): domain Bacteria; phylum Pseudomonadota; class Alphaproteobacteria; order Sphingomonadales; family Sphingomonadaceae; genus Erythrobacter. The sequence continues at coordinate 11,465 of CALLIO010000280.1, read as the reverse complement.
GTGAAGACTTTGACAATGCGATTGTTGAACATCTCGCCGAAGCCTTCCAAAAGAAGGAAAACATGGATCTGAAGGCGGACAAGCTTGCGCTGCAACGTCTGAAAGAAGCGGCCGAGAAAGCCAAGATCGAGCTTTCCAGCTCGCAGACGACCGAGGTCAACTTGCCCTTTATCACTGCACGCATGGATGGCGGATCGAGTACGCCTCTGCACTTGGTGGAAACCATTAGCCGCGCTGATCTTGAGAAACTGGTCGGCACGCTCATCAACCGCACGCTCGACCCTTGTAAGAAAGCGATTTCAGACGCAGGCGTTTCGAAAGATGACATTGACGAGGTTATCCTCGTTGGCGGCATGACCCGCATGCCCAAGGTTCGCGAAGTGGTTGAGAAGTTTTTCGAAGCCAAGCCGCACACCGGCGTGAACCCTGATGAAGTGGTTGCCATGGGCGCAGCCATCCAAGCAGGCGTTTTGCAGGGCGACGTAAAAGACGTTCTTTTGCTCGACGTGACACCATTGTCGCTGGGCATCGAAACAGCGGGCGGCATCTTCACCCGCATGATCGACCGCAACACCACGATCCCGACCAAGAAGTCACAGACATTCTCGACTTTTGAGGACAATCAGCAGGCTGTGACGATCCGCGTCTTCCAAGGCGAGCGCGAAATGGCGGCTGACAACAAATTGCTTGGCCAGTTTGACCTTGTCGGCATTCCCCCTGCACCGCGCGGCGTTCCGCAGATCGAAGTAACCTTTGATATTGACGCCAACGGCATTGTGAATGTCTCGGCCAAGGACAAGGGCACGGGCAAAGAGCAGAACATCAAGATCCAGGCGTCTGGCGGTCTGTCAGACAATGACATCGACCAAATGGTCCAAGATGCCGAGAAATTTGCCGAGGAAGACAAGAAGCGCCGCGAGGCTGCCGAAGGTCGCAATCAGGCTGACAGTCTCGTCCACGCAACTGAAAAGCAGCTCGAAGAGCATGGTGACAAGGTTGACGCGGAAACGAAATCAGCGGTTGAGACTGCTTTGGCGGAAACCAAGACCGCTCTTGAAGGCGATGATGTCGATGAAATCAACGCCAAATCGCAAGCTCTCACCGAAGCGGCGATGAAGATGGGCCAGCAAATCTACGAGGCGGAGCAAGCCAATGCGCCATCGCCTGAAGAGGGTGATGCAGGCACGTCAGCTGACGAAGATGTTGTCGATGCGGAATTCTCCGAGGTTGATGCAGATGGCGAAGCCGATGCGGATGCCGACAGCGAAGCCAAGAGCTAGCACAGCTCCCAAACGCAAGAGCCGCTGCTAATCTGCCCATATAAGGCGATGGCAGCCGCTCTTTCGGTTTGAAGGATCCATCCGATGGCCACGACCGATGCGGATTATTACGAGCAGCTAGGCGTCGCGCGCGATGCTGATGATGCTGCGCTTAAATCCGCTTACCGCAAGTTAGCGATGCAATATCATCCGGACCGCAATCCGGGTGATGCAGAGGCTGAAGCGCGCTTCAAAGCGATTGGCGAGGCTTACGAAGTCCTCAAAGATCCGCAAAAGCGCGCCGCTTACGACCGTTTTGGCCATGATGCCTTCAAGCAAGGTATGAGCGGTGGTGGCGGTGGCGGCCCACAAGCTGACTTTGGCGATATTGGCGATATCTTCGAGACGATCTTCGGCAGCGCCTTTGGCGGCGGCGGGGGCGGCGGTGGACGCCAACAGCCGCGTCGCGGCGCGGATTTGCGTTATGATATGCAGATCAGCCTCGATGATGCTTTTCACGGCAAGACCAACACAATCGAGATCGAAGTCTCAGCCAGCTGCGACACATGCGATGGCTCGGGTGCGACCCCTGGCACGGGCGAAAGACGCTGCAATCTGTGCAACGGCATGGGCAAAGTGCGCGCCAAGCAAGGCTTCTTTGTGGTCGAGCGCCCCTGTCCGACATGCCATGGTCGCGGCGCGGTGATCGAAGACCCTTGCAGCGATTGCTACGGAGAAGGGCGGGTCGACGAGCCGCAGACCCTCGAAGTAGACATACCGCCCGGCGTCGATACTGGCACACGCATCCGCCTTTCTGGCAAGGGCGAAGCTGGCCCCCGTGGCGCGCCATCGGGCGACCTGTATATCTTCGTGCATGTCAAAGAGCATGACCTTTTCGTGCGCGAGGGAACCACGCTCGCCACCCGCGTTCCGATCAGCTTTACGACCGCGTCTTTAGGCGGAAGCGTCGATATTCCTGATCTTGATGGAGACACCAATACGCTCGAGATTCCTGCTGGCATTCAGTCGGGCAAGCAATTGCGCGTACGCGGAGCCGGCATGCCAGTCCTGCAAGGGCGTGGGCGCGGTGATCTGGTGGTCGAGATTGCGGTTGAGACCCCAACCAAGCTCTCTAAAGAGCAAAAAGAGCTGCTCAAGCAGTTCCGCGAGACCGAAACGGGCGAGGAATGCCCTGAATCGCGCGGCTTCTTCGATAAGCTCAAGGACGCATTTGGCGCGTGATCGAATCTTGGCGGCTTAGCCGAGTTTCTCGACAATCTCTGCCCGCAAACGCATCACCAAACCCTTGTGACAGCGCCCCGCGTGCAGTTCCTCATCCATGATTGCAAGGAAAGCGCGGCGCTTGAAGTCCTGACAGATGTTTTCGGGAAGCGGCGTCTCGAGCGTTGAGCAGATGATATCCACCATCCGCTCTGCCCCGTGCAGGCGACCCCACAGATAGTCATTCTCGCGGTAGTCGCGACTAAAGAAAGCCCCGAAATTGTAGAACTCTGTACCCTTCAGCGTCGCGCGCGTGCCGCCCTCGCGTATCGAGCGCGCATCATCGGGTGATATCCGGTCGATCTTAACCGCATCATATTCGGTCAGTCCCTCATTTTTGATGAGCGGGAAAGTCGCCACATCGTAGAAAGGAAAGCCGAGATAAGTAAGGAGCATGCGCCGCCGCAAATTCTTGGGCATTTTTTCCAGAGCATTGGCGAGCAAAACCTCTGCTTGTTCATCCACCGAGGGTAAATCACGCGCAAAGGCCAAATGATCAAGCACTGCACCCGGATCGGACAACACATCGCCTGCCAAAGCGGCAAAATCCGAACCTAGCAGCTCTATCTCTTCACGCTCGAAATAGAGGCCGAGGATGGCGTAAATAGTCTCGCGCGCCAGATCGAGCGCGCTGTCTTCAATCGTATCATCCAGCTCCCAATCGCGCGAAAGCCGCCGCGCCAATAGCCGCAAACGGCGCAGGCGAAAGCCGATGTCGTGCTTGCGAAAGAAGTCGATCGCTTCTTCATTCGCGCCGCCCTTGGGCTCAGCGAGGGATAGCAGCCCGCGCTGCTTGATGGCTCGCCGAAACGCATCCTCAATCGGGCCACTATCAGGCATTCCTAATTGCGGGGCAGCCTGCATCGTCACCTTGGCCAGACGCTCGACGATGCTGGTGAACTTGGTCTGCGCATAGGCGTGATACGCATAGCTCGCCTGCTCAGCAGCTGCTTGCTGCGCCTTTTTACGCCAAGCCTGAAGCCGCGCAGGGGTGGGCCGGTTAAGGAACAGCGTGCGGCCGAACAATTTCTCAACCGCTGCCTCCACTTCAGGCCTTAGCCCAGCAACAATCCGCTTCAGCCGATCAGCATCGCGCGATTGAATCTCCAGCTCTTCCAGATTGTCGCGGATGGGCTGCTCACGCGGGATGGTGGAAAGCGAGCCAAAGATCGCGGCGAAAAAGCCAACCGGGCTGTCTTGCTCTTCCGCAATTGAACCGAAACGATCAGGGCGCGGATCGATATAAACAAAACGCCGGTCCACCTCGCGCTGGGCCGGGCGACCTTCCAATGCATCAATCGCCCCGCCAAACGGCGCATTGACCAGCACGGACCCGTCAATCAACGAGACTGTATCGGTTCTTCCAGAATGAAAGTGGCTTGGCATGATGCGTTTGAGAAAGGCATTTTTGCCCGACCAATTCTGTTCGCGCTCCAGGGCAAGCCGGTCGATCTCATCCAATTTGAGCGGCGGGAAAGCACCGGGAAAACTCGCTGTCGAGCGCGCGGCCAAAGTCAGTTCCAACGGATTGGCGAGCGTTTTTCCGACCCCTGCGGGTATCTGACCGGTAAAGGCAATCGGCATGCGGTGTTCTGTCTCTTCCACAACCGGCGGGCTGTTCAGCCGCAGCAGCTCAAGATGCCCGCGGAAATCGGTGGCGGTCACGAACAGGTCAATCGGATGACCCTCTGGCAAAAGCGGTTTTTCAAGCTCGCTATCCGCCATCGCAATTAGCGCATCGTAAAGCAGCGCGCTAAAATTGCTCCCAGAGAAGGGCGGGCTAAACCAGCGCCCGCGCACCAATTTGGAGACCTTTTCGCGGACTTCGGCTCGGGTTTCCTTCGCCACACTTTCGCTGACAGCATTGCCCGGGCGGCGCAGTACCCATTCAGCCAGCGGCTGCGCCCAGATTTTGCCATAGCGCCACAAGGGTTCAGCATCAGGGTCAACCAGCTCGTCAATGTCGGCATTTTGGAGCCACAAATCGGTCAGCGGTTCCAGCGACTGGCCCGAGTGGATGGCCTGAGCAAGAAAGACAGCATTTATGCCGCCAGCGCTAGCGCCGGTAAGGATATCGGGCATGAATCGCAGGCGCAGATCGCAGCGATCTTGGATCGTCTCAAGCAGGTCCTGATAGACCCCGCTTACCCCTTCAGAACGAACACCCTCGTGGAAATTCCGGCTGGCGCGCGCAAGATGCCAAATCTCTTTGGTGACGCCATGCATATAGACAGCAAGGCTGACACCGCCGTAGCAAACCAATGCAAGTCTGAGTTCCTTTTGACGCATGGAAAGCCTGATGGCGGGGATAATCGCCCTTTGCAATTGCGTTCTTACTATGTTCTCGTTAAAGGCTGTGCATGGCTAAGTCGAAAAAGCGTTATGTTTGCCAAGCTTGCGGCAGCGTGTCCCAAAAATGGCAGGGGCAATGCCCAGATTGCGGTGAGTGGAATACGCTGGCTGAGGAAGCACCTGCGACAGTCTTTTCGCAAAAGCACGATCTGTCTAGCGGTGGGCGGCCAGTGAAATTCGTGCCGCTCGATGCGCCTTCTGAACTGCCTACACGGCGCAAAACGGGCTCAGCGGAATTGGACAGAGCGCTGGGCGGGGGGCTTGTCCCCGGCTCGGCAATCCTGATGGGCGGGGACCCCGGCATCGGAAAGTCCACACTACTCCTGCAAACAGCGGCTCGGATCGCCCGCGATGGGGGAAATGTTGTCTATGTCAGCGGAGAGGAGGCGGCCGGACAAGTGCGGATGCGCGCGTCGAGACTGGGGCTTGCTGATGCGCCCCTACAGCTCGCCTCGGAAACATCCGTGCGCGACATTCTCACGACATTGGGATCGATGGATTCGCCAGACATGCTGGTCATCGATTCGATCCAGACGATGCATTCCGACACAATCGAGGGCGCGCCCGGAACGGTCAGCCAAGTGCGTGGCTGCGCGCTCGAACTGATCCGCTATGCCAAGGAAAACAATGTTGTTCTCGTGTTGGTCGGGCATGTGACCAAGGATGGCAATATCGCAGGACCGCGCGTGCTCGAACATATGGTCGATGTGGTGATGAGTTTTGAAGGCGAGCGCAGCCATCAATATCGTATCCTACGCGCGCTCAAGAACCGGTTTGGTGCTGTGGACGAGATTGGCGTCTTCTCAATGGAGAGTGAGGGACTCCAAGAGGTATCAAACCCCTCTATGCTATTCCTGTCAGGACGGGATCACCCACTAGCGGGCAGCGCGGTCTTTCCCGCGCTTGAAGGGACGAGGCCTGTGCTGGTCGAGATACAAGCGCTAATCGTGCGGCTGCAATCAGGCGCTACGCCGAGGCGCTCGGTTGTGGGATGGGACAACAGCCGATTGGCCATGTTGCTTGCCGTGCTTGAGGCGCGCTGCGGACTCAGCTTTAGCTCCGCAGAGGTCTATCTCAACATTGCTGGCGGCTACCGTCTGTCAGATCCCGGCGCTGATATGGCAGTGGCCGCTGCGCTCATTTCTGCGCTTAGCGACAAGCCCCTCCCATCGCACAGCGTGTGGTTCGGCGAAGTTTCTTTGGCGGGCGAGGTGCGCCCCGTTGCCCATGCCGATTTGCGCGCGAAGGAGGCGGCGAAACTCGGCTTTGACAAGGGGTTCGGGCCAGGGGATGCCAAGGTAAAACCTTCCAAGCTCAAATATTCAACTGTCAAACAACTCTCAAACCTCGTTGACCAGGTGATGGCTTCAGCATAATCTGGCGGCAATGACCGGATTTGACATCATCGTGCTGATAATCGTGGGGGTGGCCGCGTTTGGAGGATTCATGCGCGGGCTGGTGCAAGAAGTGCTCTCGCTGGCCGCTTGGATCCTTGCCGCTTTTGCAGTCCACTATCTTCACACACCACTGACTGAGGCTTTGCGCGGCTATCTCGATGTCGAGCCAACCCCCTCGATCCTCGCCTTCGTGCTTCTCTTGCTCATCCCCTATGCGGCGATGAAACTGATCGCAGGCAATGTGGGAGAAGCGTCGAAACAGTCCGTTCTGGGCCCGATTGACCGCGTCCTGGGCTTCGGATTTGGCGCGGTAAAGGGAGCATTGATTGCAGTCTTCGCCTTTTCAGTCCTGACGCTGGGGTATGACACAATCTGGGGTTACAAGGGCCGACCCGTCTGGATTACCACTGCCCAAACCTACCCAATGGTCGATGCCGGTTCGCGCAGTTTGGTCGAGATTATTGCCGAGCGCCGCGCAGCCTTGCGTAAAGAGGCCGAACAAGAGCAATGAACGCGCCGCAAAGCGCCAAGCTTTACAATCCCCAATTGCTTGGTCTGGCAACCCAGCTTGCTCGATACCCGTTGAGTGACGCCTTACCGCTGCGCGCTGAAATGCGCTCAAAGACTTGTGGCAGCACATTAGGAATCGGATTGCGGGTCGACCCAGATGGCGCAGTGAGCGAAATTGGCTTGCAGGTTACCGCCTGCGCTGTGGGGCAAGCTGCAAGCGCAATAGTCGCCACCGATCTGAAGGGCAGAACGCGCAAAGATCTTGCCCGCGCACTTGATCAAATCGAGAGTTGGCTGGACGGATCCGCAATGGTTCCTGACTGGACGGGTTTTGAAGCGCTGATCCCGGCACGCGAACATCCCGGGCGCTATGGTGCCATTCTGCTTCCCTGGCAGGCAGCATTGAGAGCACTTTCCTTGGGCGATGAGCCAAGCTAGGGACACGACAAGAGTGAATTGGGGGAATTATGGCTGACAATGCAGCAAGCAGCGAGATCGTTGAACCAAGCGAGAATGAAATCAAACTCGTCATTGGCGCGAGCTCGGCTGGAACGATTTTCGAGTGGTATGATTTCTTCATCTACGGGACGCTCGCTTATCTGCTGAGCCCGGTATTCTTCCCTGCAGGCAATGATACGCTCAGCCTGCTTTATGTCTGGGCCACATTCGCGGTTGGCTTCGGCTTTCGGCCTGTTGGCGCGATCCTTTTCGGATATCTGGGCGACAGGCTGGGCCGCAAATACACTTTCCTTGTCACGGTTACCCTCATGGGAATCGCCACGGCGGGTGTGGGTCTCGTGCCATCGGCCGAAAGCATTGGTATCGCAGCGCCGATCATCATTATCCTCTTCCGCATCTTGCAAGGACTTGCACTCGGCGGTGAATATGGCGGTGCGGCAATCTATGTTGCAGAACATTCTCCGCCCGATAAGCGCGGCTATTACACCAGCTATATCCAAGCGAGCGTTGCCGGCGGATTTGTCCTTTCGATCGCAGTGGTTCTGGCATGCCGCGCGTTGATCCCTGCTGATGACTTTGCCGAATGGGGCTGGCGCGTGCCGTTCCTGCTCTCAATCATCCTGCTTGGTATCTCGCTTTGGATGCGGCTGAAATTGTCCGAGAGCCCGGTTTTCAAAGCGATGAAGGAAGCGGGCGAGATGTCCAAAAACCCCTTCGTCGAAAGCTTCACTTACCCCGGCAATATCAAGCGCATCTTTGTTGCGCTGTTCGGCGTTGCCGCTGGCCTAACCACGATCTGGTACACCGCATTCTTCTATTCGTTATCCTTCCTCAAAGGGCCGATGCGGATGGATGATGTGACAGCGGAGATTTTGATCGGAATTGGCGGTCTGCTCTCGCTTGGCCTTTATATTCTGGTCGGCAAATGGTCCGACAAGGTCGGTCGCCGCAAGCCAATTATCTGGGGCAACATCGCGACTTTGGCGCTGTTGTTTCCAGTGTTTTGGGGGCTGGGCTCGCTCGCAAATCCGGCTTTGGAGGAAGCCCAGCAAAGTTCGCCGGTCACTATTGCCGGCGCGCAATGCGAATATGATCCGGTGGCAGAGGAACAAGCTTCGCAATGCGGACGCTTGATGCAAGACCTGACCAATATCGGCATTTCCTATTCAGTTACCAAAGGCGATGCCGCAGCCTTACAAGCAGGCGATACGGCGATGGATTTGTCGGCTTACGAGTGGGACGATGGCACCGCCCGCGCGGCGCAATTAGAAAGCTTTTTGTCCGCCAATGGTTATGACTTTTCAGAGACCGTCCCCAGCATTGGCGCGATGATCGGCATCGTGGCGCTGCTGGTCTTGCTCGGAGGGTTGTCAGCGGCGAATTACGGCTCGGTCGCAGCCCTGCTGACAGAGATGTTCCCAGCCAAAATCCGCTATAGTTCCATGTCGATCCCCTATCATTTCGGTGCGGGCTATTTCGGCGGCTTCTTGCCCTTCATCGCGCTGTTCATCGTTGCGAGCACAGGCGATCTTTATGCCGGGCTTTGGTACACTTGGATCTTCGTTTTGATTGCAACGCTCGTCGCATGGTGGGGGCTGGCAGGCGGACCACCGAAAGACTTTGAAGAGGATGGCTAAGCAACCTTCGCCGAGCTTACGGCTCTGGATTGATAGCAATGCGCTGGCGCACAATTGGCGCGCGCTCGACCAGCTTTCAGGCACCGCAAATGCTGGCGCGGCGGTCAAGGCCGATTGCTACGGCTTAGGTGTCGATCGCTGCGTTCCGGCGATGCGCGATGCCGGGGCGGAAACCTTCTTCATCGCGCATTGGAACGAGGTTGAGGCAGTCGCCGCCCATGTGTCGCCGCAAGCAATCGCAGTGCTTCACGGTCCGTCGACGGATGACGATGTGCGCTTTGCACTAGAGGTAGGTGCAATCCCGGTCATCAATTCGCTCAGCCAAGCGCATCGCTGGCATGAAGCGGGTGGGGAACTGTGCCATCTCATGGTCGATACGGGCATCAACCGGCTGGGAATTTCGCCATATGAAATTTCCGACCCATCAATCCAGTCGCTCAAGGTCGATTGCCTGATGTCGCACCTTGCTTGTGCGGATGAAGAAAATGCGATGAATGTACGTCAGCTTGCCGAATTCCGCACAATAATTAGCGCCAAATCGCATCAACGCGCCAGCCTTGCCAACAGTGCCGGTATTGCACTGGGCGGCGACTATCATTTCAATCTGACACGGCCCGGATTGTCGCTTTATGGCGGTATTGCGCGGCCTGAATTGGCGGAAACCATCCAGCAGGTCGCCTACCCGGAGGCTGCAATAATCCAGACCCGTCAGCTCAAAGCGGGCGAGAGCGTGGGATATAACGCACAGTTCACGGCTCCTGGTGAAATGCGAGTCGGGGTTGTCTCAATCGGATATGCGGACGGATTCTTGCGCAGCTGGAATGCGCAAAGTGACGGCCATTTGCTGCACGGCGAATCGCTGCTTCCGCTGCTTGGCAAAGTGTCGATGGATATGGTCGTTGTTGACCTTACTTCCAGACCGGATTTGGGCGAGGGAGACTGGCTCGCCATCCCTTATTCGCTACCCGATGCTGCGCAGCAAACCACTCTATCTCAATATGAATTGCTGACCGTATTGGGACAACGCTTCGGTTTCCTATGATCTCGATGTTGCGCTGCACATTGTGCAGCTGCTAAGTAGGGCAAATCGGGGACATAGGAGTATAACCATGCCCAAGAAATCGCAGGAAGATGGCGGCAGCGTCATCATCAAGAAATACGCCAATCGGCGGCTCTACAACACCAGCTCGTCAAGCTATATTACGCTCGATGATCTGGCCAAAATGGTGCGCGAGAATGTCGAGTTCCAAGTGCTCGACGCGAAAACGGGTGACGACATCACGCATTCGATCCTCACGCAGATTATCATGGACGAGGAATCGAGCGGCGAGCAGATGCTGCCGGTCAGCTTCCTTCGCCAATTGATCGGCATGTATGGCAATTCCATGCAATCGCTGATGCCGTCTTACCTTGAGGCGAGCATGAACAATTTCCGCCAGAACCAGGGTTCGATTAAGGAAATGTTCGAGCAGGGATTGGGCAATTCGCCGCTCGCCAAAATCCACGAGACAAATATGGCGATGATGAAGGCTGCGACCGACGCTTTCATGCCGTCATCTAAGGCCAGTTCCGCGCCAGAGCCCAAAGAAACCTCTGGCGACGAGATAGCCCTTCTTCGCGAACAGATGGCCCAGATGCAAAAGAAGCTGGACGAGCTGGGCAAATAGCCCCAACGCGCCTCTTTCAATTGATCGAACACATCGGAACCTATGTCCAACATTCGCCACGCATTGAACACCAAGCGCGAAGACGATTTCGCCGCTTGGTATCAGGAAGTCATCACCGCCGCTGATATGGCCGAGGAATCGGGCGTGCGCGGCTGCATGGTTATCAAGCCGTGGGGCTATGGCATTTGGGAACGCATCCAGCGTCTGATGGATGATCGGATCAAAGCCGCGGGCGTTCAGAACTGCTACTTCCCGATCTTCATTCCGCTCGCCAATTTCGAGCGCGAGGCCGAGCATGTCGAAGGGTTCGCCAAGGAAATGGCGGTCGTTACCCATCACCGGCTGATCGGCGATGGCGAGGGCGGGCTGGTGCCTGATCCTGAAGCCAAACTCGAAGAGCCGCTGGTTGTGCGCCCAACGTCAGAGACCATTATCGGCGATGCCATGGCGCGCTGGGTGCAAAGCTGGCGCGATCTGCCTCTACTGACCAATCAATGGGCCAATGTTGTGCGCTGGGAAATGCGCACGCGGATGTTCCTGCGTACCAGCGAGTTCCTGTGGCAAGAAGGGCATACGGCGCATGAAAGCCAGGAAGATGCTCTGACCGAAACGCAGCGGGCGCTGGAAATGTATCGTGCCTGTGCTGAAGAAGATCTCGCTATACCTGTTGTGACTGGCGAGAAGCCTGAGAACGAGCGTTTCCCCGGTGCGGTTGAAACATGGTCGATCGAAGCGATGATGCAAGATGGCAAGGCGCTGCAGGCGGGCACTTCGCACTATCTCGGAACAAATTTTTCCGAAGCTGCGGGTATCACTTTCCAATCACGCGAGGGCAAGGAAACCCATTGCCACACTACCAGCTGGGGCGTTTCCACCCGCATGATTGGCGGGGTAATTATGACT
>CALLIO010000279.1 GCA_938009055.1 uncultured Altererythrobacter sp. | reverse complement strand
GGCGCGGCTGCCGATGAGCCCTTTTCTGCCACACCGGCGAAGGCGCTTTGCAATCGCCCTTTAAACAGGCTGGAGGTGAGCAAAGAGCCGAGAGAATTGCCCGAACCGCCCAGAAAACTGCCAAGGCCCACTTTCGCGATCTGGCTATCCCAATAACCATCCGGCTCGGTCAATCGGGCAAAGGCGCGCTCGCTTGAAAGCGACAATATGCGCTGGATCGCCTCGGTCAGGCCAAAACCGGGAATGCTCGCGCAACCGGCAACGCCGCCCGATAGCGCAATCGCAGTAATCCCGGCTGCTCCGCCCATAAATGCGCGCCTGCTTGTGGTTTGCTCACATGATTTTGTCATTGTTCCCCCCGTCTTATCTTGTCCCCGACCCGTTTAAGCCGCCATAGTGGCTGTGTCCAATGAACCGCATTCGCCTCCTAGTTTTCAACGCCGCTTTGGGTGTGCTCGACTATCGCTTGCCCGATGGCATGCGCGCGCCCGATGGCAGCGTGGTGATGGCCCCGCTGGGGCCGCGCAAGATTATGGGCATTGTGTGGGAGGCAGAGCGGCTTCCCGCCCAAGAAGTGCCCGATGCGAAACTGCGCCCTATTCTCGAAGTGCTGCCCGTACCCCCGCTCTCCTTCGCTTTGCGGCGGCTGATCGAATGGACGGCTGACTATTATTGCGCGCGCATGTCTTCAGTGGCGCGGATGGTGATTTCATCGGGCGGCGCGCTGAACGGGCCGACGACGATGACCGAATACCGGCTGGTCGAAGAAGGCGATTTGCCTGACGTTCGCATGACCCCGCAGCGCGAAATTGCGCTTAGCGCTCTGCCCGGTGAACAGGCCAATATCCGCGAATTGGCCGCGATTGCGGGCGTATCAGAAGGGGTGGTGCGCGGGCTTGTCAGCGCTGGCCTGATCGAGCCCGTTGAAGTCGCCATCGACCGCCCCTTCCCGCCGCCTGATCCTGAACATGACATACCGCAATTGTCAGGCGAGCAGGAAGAAGTCGCCGCGCGTCTGCTGGGCGCAGTGAAGGAGGATGCCTTCGCCCCCTTCCTGATCGACGGGGTGACCGGTTCGGGCAAAACGGAAGTGTATTTCGAACCGATGGCTGAAGCGGTGCGCGCGGGCCGACAAGTGCTGGTGCTGTTGCCTGAGATCGCGCTGACTGAGAACTTCCTTGTCCGGTTTGAGCAGCGCTTTGGCGCCCCCCCTGTGCTGTGGCATTCCTCGCTCAAATCCACCGAAAGACGCCGCGCATGGCGCGCGATCGCATCGGGCGAGGCGAAAGTGGTGGTGGGCGCGCGTTCTGCACTGTTCCTTCCCTATGCCAATCTGGGCCTGATCGTGGTCGACGAAGCGCATGAGGTCAGCTTCAAGCAGGATGATGGCGTGCGTTATAATGCCCGCGATGTGTCGGTCATGCGCGCGCGGTTTGAAGAAATTCCGGTGGTTTTGGCCAGCGCTACGCCGGCGCTCGAAAGCCTGGCGATGGCGGAGGCCGGGACTTACGAAAAGCTCGATCTCCGCACGCGTTATGGCGGGGCGCAATTGCCCACCATTCACACAGTTGATCTGACGCAAGAAGAGCCAGAGCGCGGACGCTGGCTGGCAAAACCTTTGGTCGCAGCGCTGGAGGACCGGCTGGCGAAAGGCGAGCAATCGCTCCTCTTCCTCAACCGGCGCGGCTATGCTCCGCTGACCCTGTGCCGCAATTGCGGATACCGTTTCCAATGCCCCGATTGCAGCGCGTGGCTGGTGGAGCACCGATTGTCGCAGCGGCTCGCATGCCACCATTGCGGGCATGAGACGACCCCGCCCAAAACCTGCCCTGATTGCGGCGAGCCGGATTGCCTTGTCGCTTGCGGCCCGGGCGTTGAGCGCATTGCCGATGAAGTGGCCGAAATCTTGCCCGATGCGCGCGTGATGGTCGCCACATCGGACACGCTCGGCTCACCCGAACGCGCCGCCGCCTTCATCGCCGCTGCGGAAGAAGGCGCAGTGGATGTGATCGTGGGCACGCAATTGGTGACGAAGGGCTTTCACTTCCCCGAGCTTACATTGGTGGGCGTGGTCGATGCTGATCTGGGATTGGAAGGCGGCGACTTGCGCGCGGCAGAGCGCACTTATCAGCAGGTTGCACAAGTGGCAGGGCGCGCGGGGCGCGGCGCAAAACCGGGTGAAGTCCTGATCCAGACCCGCCACCCTGATGCCAATGTCATCTCAGCGCTCGCCAATGGTGACCGCGATGCCTTTTATGCCGCCGAAACAGAAGCACGCCAATCGGTGGGCGCCCCGCCCTTTGGCCGCTGGGCTGCGATCATCATATCTTCCGAGAATGACAAGGAGGCACGCGCCGCTGCGAACCAAATGGGTGATTTCAGACCGGATTTAGAGGGTATATTGGTTCTTGGCCCTGCACCCGCCCCGCTTGCATTGCTGCGGGGGCGCTATCGCTATCGCTTCTTGATCAATGCGCGGCGCAGCGCAAATTTGCAGAACGTGCTGCGCGGGTGGGTTGATGGGCAGCAATTTCCCGCCGGTGTGCGCGTTGGGATTGATATTGACCCCTACAGCTTCGTCTAATCGCTTGCGTCTTGCGTAGCTAAGCCATGACCACGCTCATCCCCATTCTTGGCGACC
>CALLIO010000278.1 GCA_938009055.1 uncultured Altererythrobacter sp. | reverse complement strand
AGTTGGAAAGAGGTCGAAAGCATCAGTCTCTTTCGCTAAGTCCATCCGGCGGCTCAGCTTCCAATCATCCGACCGGCAATCATCCGGTTTTATCTGTCCATCGTCTTTTATGTTGCAAGTGACCGCAATTGATTGAGACGGGATGGGTTCGAACTTGCCATCGGTCAGCCAATATCGCTCGGCAATGGTTCTTTCTGGCCATGTTTTGACAGAACGCGGCTCCCCTTCGAAATCCTGCCGATAGATTTTTTCACCATAGATACTGGTGGCCTTGTAGACTGGCGGTTCGCCGTCAGCAGCATTGGGTTTTTTCGCCGCCGCACTATCGTCGACTCCCATACACAAAAAGGCAGTCATGAAAACGATTATGGGTTTGATTCTTGCCATCTCAATAAAGCAAATGCCCCTTCACCGTCGCGATCCAGCTCGCTTCATCATTGGCGGCGAGTGCGTCCAGATCATGGGCTGAAGCGCTGGGGTCATCGACCCACTCGCGCAAGGATGGCCCGCCATTGATCACATCAATTGCCAACACATCATCGGTGTATTCATATTTGAAGTCTTTGCCGCGCCACAGCGAATAATCAGGATAGAGATTACGGATCGCTTTGAAAGCGAGCGCTTGCAGCCGCCACGGCTTGAACGCGTCGTGATTGTATTGCGGCCCCTCTGCATGAACCATCAGCGCATTGCACAGCGTGCCTGCGTGCTTGTGAAAAGTCGGCTCGAACCAGCAATCGCGCAAAATGCATCCCGCCAGCCATTCGGGGGCCATTTTCCACATCTCGGCCAGCACGGCTTTCGCATCCACATCAGGCGCGCCAAACAGAACTTCCAAGGGGCGCGTAGTCCCCCTGCCCTCGCTCACAGTGGCACCTTCAATCATCACCGTTCCGGCATAGGCACGCGCCATATTGAGCGACGCCGCATTGGGCGACGGGTTGATCCAAATCCGGCTATCGGGCCACCCCTTCCCCGGACCATCAGGTTGCCACCCCTGCATTGCGACCACCCTGTAAGCCACATCGAGATCGAAATGCTCGATGAACCAATGCCCCATCTCGCCCATTGTCAGGCCGTGGCGCATCGGCATTGGGGCAGCGCCCACAAAGCTCTCATGCCCCGGAACCAGCAACGTCCCCTCAACCGGACGGCCAGCGGGATTGGGCCGGTCGAGCACCCACACTTCCTTGCCCGCTTTGGCGGCCTCCTCCAGCAGATAGAGCAGTGTCGTGACAAAGGTGTAGATGCGGCAGCCAAGGTCTTGCAGATCGAACAGGAACACATCCGCGCTCGCCATCATATGTTCGGTCGGGCGGCGCACTTCGCCATAAAGCGAGAAGATCGGGATGCCGTGTTTGGGGTCAAGCTCGTCAGCGGTCTCGACCATATTGTCTTGCTTGTCGCCCTTAAGGCCATGCTGCGGGCCAAAGGCGCTGGTCACATTCACACCGGCTGCAATAAGC
Organism: uncultured Altererythrobacter sp.; assembly: GCA_938009055.1. GTDB lineage: Bacteria > Pseudomonadota > Alphaproteobacteria > Sphingomonadales > Sphingomonadaceae > Erythrobacter. The sequence goes on along the minus strand of CALLIO010000278.1, from coordinate 3,026 downwards.
GCATCGAGCGAATGGGTGAGGTCAGCTGTCACAGAGGCCGGATGCGCGATCAGCGCCACGCGTCTGCCCTTGAGTTGCTCAAGCAATTCTGGACTCGCTAGCAAACGGTCTATTCCAAAGGCGACATTCATAGAGAGCGATCCACTGTTTTTGTCCGGCATAGTGCGGCATGGAAATCTGGTTTGCCTGGCGCAAAGGCAAGCGCCCAATATTGGAGCTTCCCGTCCAAACCTTCAACGATGGCATTGAGCGCCACTTGCGCAGGATCGGGCAGATCAGCGGCTATGCTGGCCTTTAGGATCAGCTCGCGATCATTGTGCGAAGAGGCGAGCGATATGGCCGGCACCGGCGCATCGCGCATTCCCTTGCGGAAACTGTCGAAGTCATAGGCCGCCCAACAGCTTGAGGGGGACAGGTTGAACTCGCGGTAGCTTTTGGCGCCCGCCGGCTGCCAGAAGATTTCAAAGCACGTGCTCTTCCACAATTCATCTGTGCGGGCGGGCGGGCGATGCTGTGGAATTTTGATCTGGCTCACATCACCTTGAAGGCGGAATTCCGCATGGCAACCATCCGATGTTCCATGGACCTGCGCAGTGACATTCTTGATCGGACCGGATTTGCAATCTGGGTGGAGCGTAAGCGGTATCATGGGCCACAGTCCTATGGATGTGCGCAGAGCCAAGCAAGAGGCTTACACACAGAAGAAAGCGCTGCTAGAGGCTGCCGCACGATGACTTACCAATCCGATCTTCTCAATCTGTTGTCCGAGCGCGGACACCTTCACCAGATTACAGATGCGGGCGCGCTTGATGCGCTTGCAGCCAAGCAAGTGGTCACAGGTTATGTCGGCTTCGATCCGACCGCGCCTTCGCTTCATATCGGCAACCTTGCCTCGATCATGCTTTTGAAGCGTTTGCAGGACGCGGGGCACCGGCCGATTGTGATCATGGGCGGCGGGACGGCGAAGGTCGGCGATCCTTCAGGCAAGGATGCCACCCGCACGATGCTGACCGAAGAGAAGCTCGCGAGCAATATCGCGGGGATCAAGGGCAGCTTTGAACGCATCCTGCGCTTCGATGATAGCCCCACCGGCGCGCTGCTCATCAACAATGACGACTGGCTTTCCAAGCTTGGCTATATCGAGCTGCTGCGCGACGTTGGCCAGCATTTTACTATCAACCGCATGCTCACCTTTGATTCGGTGAAGACGCGGCTTGATCGCGAACAGCCGCTGACGTTCCTCGAGTTCAATTACATGATCATGCAGGCCTATGATTATCTCGTGCTGGCGCGTGAATATGATTGCCGTTTGCAATTGGGCGGCAGCGATCAATGGGGCAATATCGTCAACGGGATCGAATTGGCGCGGCGAATAGACGGCAAAGAGGTCTATGGCTTTACCGCACCGCTCATCACGCGGGCTGACGGCGCGAAGATGGGTAAGTCGGTCGACGGGGCAATCTGGCTGAATGAAAGCGAGCTGCCGGCCTATGACTTCTGGCAATATTGGCGCAACACTGATGATCGTGATGTTGGCAAATTCTTGAAGCTCTTCACCGATCTGCCGCTTGATGAGATCGCACGGCTCGAAGCGCTCCAAGGGGCAGAGATCAACGCTGCCAAGGAAGTGCTGGCCAATGAGGTTACGCGCATGGTGCGCGGCGATGATGCGGCCCAGGCAGCGCAAGCCACAGCGCGCGACACCTTCGCTGGCGGCGGTGCTGGCGAGGATCTGCCAACGCTCAATGTCGGCGAAGAAGGTATGCGGATTGGCGCAGTGCTGACTGGACTTGGATTTACGGCAAGCGGCGGAGAGGCCAAGCGCAAGCTGGCTGAAGGCGCGGTGAAGCTGGATGGCGAGACCGTGTCAGATCCAGGATATGTGGTCTGCCTTGAACCTGACGCCCAAGTAAAAGTCAGTCTTGGCAAGAAAAAGCACGGCATTCTTCTGCGCTGAGTATATTGGTGATCTGTTCATTTTGGGACAGCATTGTCTCGAAACAGGACGTAACAACTTTACCAAATATCAGCCTTTCTGCGTCATTAGGGGTTTCACACGTTATCCCTTTTGGAGGCAAACAACCGTGGCGTCTGGCGTAAATCTCAGTGTTACCGATCTGCGTAAAGCAGCAAGACATCCGGTCGATTTTCCGGTCATTGCTGAGCACCAAAAGCATGGCGATGTGGAAATGCACGTCGCCAATCTTTCGGCACAAGGCTTCATGATTGATGATGCCAAGGGACTGGGACGCGGTGACCGCGTTATCATTCGCCTTCCCATTGTCGGACGGATCGAAGCCTATGTCATTTGGCTGAGCGGCGAGCGTGCCGGTTTCCAGTTCGAACGTATCATCCGTCTGGATGATTTCATGTCGATCATCGACACGCTTCAACCCAATCCGCGCTTGCGCCGTTCGCGCTAAGTAAAGCGCAGATTGAGAGCCGATGATGATTTGTCGGCTTGGCAGGGATTGATGTGACTGCCATGGAACTGGGGTGAGTTCCAAAAAACCAACATCCACCGACACAAATCCGCATCCTTTTGCGATTGGCAATTTCCGCGCCTATTGGATCGCGCGACTGGCGATGACGCTGGCACAATATGCGATGCTGCTGATTATCGGTTGGCAGACCTATAACATCGCGCGCGATAGCGGGATGAGCGTGGCTGAAAGTTCTGGCCAGCTCGCATTGATCGGCCTGCTGCAGTTCCTACCGCTCTTCTTGCTCACGCCCTTTGTTGGGCTTGTCGCAGACCGGTTTGATCGCAAGTCCATCGCGCGCATAACGCAGGCATTGCAAATGGGCTGCGCGGCAGTGCTTGCATGGCTGACCTATGAAGGCGCGATTAGTCTCAATGTGCTTTTCGCTGTTGCCGTGGTGCTTGGCATCGCGCGCGCGTTCAACGGACCAGCCTTGTCTGCCCTTGCACCCAATCTGGTGCCCAAGGCAATCCTGCCCAATTCGATCGCTTTGTCCTCCATCGCTTGGCAGGTTGGGATGATCGCCGGGCCTGCGCTGGGCGG
>CALLIO010000277.1 GCA_938009055.1 uncultured Altererythrobacter sp. | reverse complement strand
TCATCGGCAAAGTCCGGCTCGAGAAGCTGCTCGGGCGAGACGTTGACGTTGACCTTCACATGCCCGGGCCAATTGCGCGCTTCAAGACACGCTTGGCGCAAGACCCACTTACCAATCGGCACGATCATCCGCGTTTCTTCGGCGAGCGGTACAAATTTTGCCGGACTGACACTGCCATGCTCTTTGCTGTTCCAGCGCAGCAGCGCTTCGAAACTGACGATTTCCTCGTCATTCGCACCAACCACGGGTTGGAAGTGCAAGAGCATCTCATCGCGTTCGAGCGCATTGCGCAAAGCCGCCTCAAGCTGGCGCCGTTCATCCGCAGAAGCATGCAGGAATGGCTCGAACTGGAAGTGCTCGCCGCCGCCTTCATCCTTGGAACGGTAGAGCGCCAAATCCGCATTGCGCATCAATTCTTCAACGCTGTTGCCATCGCGCGGACCCATGGCTGAGCCAACGCTGGCCCCAACATACAAGGTATGCTGATCAACCTTATAGGGTTCGGAAAGCTCCTGGATGACCCGCTTCGCCACTTCTTCTACGATCTTGCGATCGCTTGCATCGCGGATCACGATGGCGAATTCATCGCCGCCAAGTCGGCCACACAAATGCTCATCACCAACGATGGTCTTGAGCCGCTGCGACACTTGGGCGAGCAGTTTGTCCCCGACCATATGGCCCAGCGAGTCATTGACTGCCTTAAACCGGTCTAGATCGACCATCAGGAATGCACAGCGCGTGCGCCACTGCTCGGCATAGCGCAAAGCTTCGCCCAAGGCCTCGTGGATCTGCATACGGTTGGGCAGCGACGTGAGCGTGTCGTAGCGCGCAAGATATGCGATTTTCTCGGACGTTTCGCGTTGTTCGGTCACGTCCGAGCCAACGCCGCGGAAACCGGCGAAGCTTCCGCGTTCATCCAGCATCGGCGTCCCGGAGAGTTCCCACCAGCGCTGTTTGCCCTTGATCGAAACCTGAACCATCTGGTTGGAAAAGCTTTCGCGATGTTTGAGCAGTTCAGCAAGGTCATGCAGGCTGGTCGCAAACTTGCCCGTGTCCCAGCTCTCGCCAGAAATCAGCTGGAGCAGCGGCTTGCCTTCCGCATCCCCCTGTTCGATCCCCAGCGCATAGGCGAAGCGCGGCGAAACCGTGCGAACGCGGCGCGATGTATCGACCTGCCACAGCCAGTCTGCCTCATTCTCTTCGAACTCGCGCAGCAGCAAAGACACAACTTCCGACTTCTCCGCCACCCCGTGCTCGGCGATGTGCGCACCCAGATTGGTGCGGGCAACCTCAAGCGTTCCGCCCACAGCCACAAGCAGGAAGAGCAGGATGAAGGAGGCGACGGCGATCTCGCCTTGAAAGAAGAAGCTCGCGCTCGCTGACAGAGCCACAATGCAACCAAAGACGATTGTCGACAGCGGCGTGAAGGTGAAGAACAGCGCAGAGGCAATGAATAGCACTCCCACCAGCGTCCAAAGCGCCAATTGCTGGAAGCCCGTGCCCAGCGGCGCAAATCCCACAAGCGCTACGGCCCAAAGAATTCCAGCGAAAAGCGGGCGGCGGATAATCCGTGTGAGCGGCACTTTGGCCGGATTGATCCGATATTCATTTTCCATCCGGCCGGCCTGACTGAAGCCGTGGATATGGACGCTGACCATTGCCAGCAGCCAAAAGCCCAAAAGGAACACATTGACGCTGGAAAAGTACATGGCGACCGTCGCCAGTCCGGCGGCGGTTTGTGCCAAAAGTGAGCTCATCGAATACTGGCGCAGTGAGTCTATCTGCAGCGCACGCAATTGCGTCGCTGGCCCGCCCGTAAGGTCCTTGAAGCCAAGGACAACTGCGATCGGCAGCACTCCATTGGTCTTGGGAGGAATGGTCTCTGATTTGCTCACCGGTCAGGCCCTAGGTTGGAAAGGTTAGCGGGCCGTAAAATATTTCCGATCCGGAGCGATTAAATTCGAGGGAGATTTTAATCCTAACCCGCTCTTAACCAAGAGCTTTCTCATCCGCCGCCTTTTCCCAGTTTTGGCCGTCAAATTGGCGAATCGAAACCGTCAGTTCGTGCCCCTCATCAAGGCAGCTAAGATTGACGCTCCAGCAATCAGGATGAGAGCGCGGCTGATAGTAGCTCTTCAACCCGCAAACAGAGCAAAACAGATGCTCTGCCCGCCCCGTTCCGAAACGGTAGCTGGTCAGGTCTTCTCCACCCTTCAAAAGGGTGAAATCGTCATGCGGAACAATGAGATGCAGATAGCCAGAAGCGGAACAGATTGAGCAATTGCAATCGAGAACTTCACTTCGCTGCTCGACTTCGATCGAGAAACGCACGCTGCCGCAATGGCAGCCACCCTGGACCTGAATCAGAGCCGGGGCGCCAGCGTTACTCAACCGTCACAGACTTGGCGAGGTTGCGCGGCTGATCGACGTCAGTGCCCTTAACGCAGGCCGTGTGATAGGCGAGCAATTGCACCGGCACGGCATAGACCAGCGGCGCGATGAGCGGGTGAACCTTGGGCATTTCGATGGTGGCGATGCAGCCTTCGCTGGCCTGCGCCAACCCTTCAGCATCCGATATCAGCACGATCTGGCCGCCGCGCGCGCGAACCTCCTCCATATTGGAGACGGTCTTTTCAAAGAGCGGGCCAGAGGGCGCCAGAACGATCACCGGAACAGCCTCGTCGATCAGTGCGATGGGGCCATGCTTCATCTCGCCAGAGGCATAACCTTCGGCATGGATATAGCTGATTTCTTTGAGTTTTAGCGCGCCTTCCATCGCCAGCGGGAAGTCTTGCCCGCGGCCCAGATACAGCACATCGCGCGCTGGGGCGATCAGATGCGCCATGCTGGCAATATCGTCATCATGATCGAGCGCAGCGTTCAGCGCAGCAGGCGCTTCGAGCAGGTGCTTGACCACTTCCTGCTCTTCCTCGCGGCTCATCAATCCCTTCTTCACCGCCATATGGGCGGCAAGGGCTGCCAGCACGGCAAGCTGGCAGGTGAAGGCTTTGGTCGAGGCAACCCCGATTTCCGGGCCAGCATGGGTCGGCAGCAGCAAGTCCGCCTCGCGCGCCATTGAACTGGTCGGGACATTCACGACTACGCCGATTGTCTGGCCGTTTTCCTTGCAATGGCGAAGCGCCGCCAGCGTGTCTGCCGTCTCTCCACTTTGCGAGATAAACAGCGCCAATCCGCCATCTTCGAGCACAGGCTCGCGGTAACGAAACTCCGATGCGAAATCCAAATCGACCGGAACGCGCGCAAATTGCTCGAACCAATATTTCGCCACCATCGCAGCGTAGTAAGACGTGCCGCAGGCGACGATTGTGATGCGCTTGATTTTGGAGATGTCAAAGTCGAGTTGTGGCAGCGCAACCGAATTGTCCTCGCGTCGCAGATAAGAGCCGAGCGTTTGCGCAACCACTGTGGGCTGCTCAAAAATCTCTTTCTGCATGAAGTGGCGATAATTGCCCTTTTCAACCGCAGCTGCTGATGCACCCGACGACTGAATCTCGCGGGTTACTTCATTGTTTTCAGCATCATAGATGGTCGCATTATCTTTGGTGATGACGACCCAATCGCCTTCCTCAAGATAAGCGATGCGCTGCGTCAGCGGAGCCAATGCGAGAGCATCAGAGCCAAGGAACATCTCACCATCGCCATAGCCAACTACCAAAGGCGAACCGAGCCGTGCACCGATCAGCATGTCAGGATGGCTCTTGAACGCAATCGCCAAGGCAAAGGCACCGCGCAATTGCGGCAAAACATCACGCACGGCATCTTGCGGGCTCGCGCCCTGCTCCACTTTGCTGGAGATGAGATGGGCGACGACTTCAGTATCGGTTTCGCTTTCGAAATTGCGCCCCGCAGCGGCCATTTCTTCGCGCAAGGGGCGGAAATTCTCGATAATGCCGTTGTGAACCAGCGCGACCTCATCGGTGGCATGCGGGTGGGCATTGCTGCTGGTTGGCGCGCCATGGGTGGCCCAGCGCGTGTGCGCAATGCCGATCAGGCCATCGGCGGGATCACCTTTAAGCACCTCGACCAGATTGCCGAGCTTGCCTTCCGCACGGCGGCGCACCAGTTGCCCGTTCTCGATCGTGCAAATGCCGGAGCTGTCATAGCCGCGATATTCCATCCGCTTAAGCCCGTCGACCAAGCGATCAGCGACACTGCTTTCGCCAACAATGCCAATAATTCCGCACATGTGTGTTTTGCCCCAGATGGATAATTTGAGATGGCCGTATAGCGCCAGCATATGAACAACGCGTTGCATTTAGCCGCGAAAATTGGCGGCTTCAAACGCTTCTTTCATCCCGAGTGCTTTGCTTATCCTGCGCCAAGCTATGCCGCCATAAAATCAGCCCGGCGAAAATGATGACCCCTGCTCCAAGCAATGCGATCGTATCGGGCACTTCATCGAACCACCACCAGCCAAGCCCGCCCGCAACCAGCAATTGCACATAGACAGCAGGCGCGACCTGCGACGCACCGGCCCGCATCGTGCCCATAAAGGCGAGCCAATGCGCAGCACTAGCAGTGCCCGCTACGATCACGCAGCGCGCCACAACGTCCCAGTCTGGCCAGCCGAAATCGAGCGAAGGGACGCCCGATAGCTTGGCACCAATCGCAGCTATGCTAAGAATAATTGCAGCCCCGCTCGCGACAAAAACCTGCATCGACAGCGCGCTGCCCTGCCCTGCCGACTTGCGGTTCAAGACCACCATCATCGAGAAGAAGACGGCTGAGATGACAGGCAGGATCGCCGGCCAACCGATCAGCTCAAGATTGGGGCGCAGCACCAGCATCACGCCGCCCATTGCAATGGCAGAGGCTATCCAGACCGGCAGGCGCACCTTCTCGCCCAGCATCGGCCCGCTCAAAATCGCGGTAAATATCGGCGCCAAAAACGCAATCGCCATCGTTTCAGCCAGCGGCATCAAATAGATGGCGGAGAAGAAAGACAGCGAGGCGAAGGCAAGGCAAATCCCGCGCGCAATCTGCAAGCCCGGACTTTGCGGGATAAAGGCGCCGCGGCCCTCTTTAATCCATAGCAGTGCAGACAGAGCAACAGCAGCGATGGCAAAGCGCAAGGCGGCAACCGGCAGCACCGGCCAAGCCCCTGCCATGGACTTAATAACGGCATCGCCAATTGAAAGGATCGCAAATCCCGTAACAGCATAAAGCAATCCGGCGCGCGCTGATTGTTCCAAGGTGAAGAAACTTTCTTACAATTCTGGCTAAGGTGCCAAGCTCGTCCCCATTCGGCTTCCAGCGCCCGATTTGCAAGCTCCGCAAGTATAGAGAATGCGAAAATCGCACCCAAAATGTCACTGCCGCAAGCTTATGGTTTACGGTTCCTTAATTCCCTCGCGCCACAAGGCCTGATGCACGCGAAGGAAACAGGCACCTTTTCATGACGAAACTGATCATCCAGATCCCCTGTCTCAACGAGGCAGAGAGTCTGCCAGCAACGATAGCAAAGCTGCCCCGGCAAATTCCGGGCGTGGATGTTATCGAGCTGCTGATTATCGACGATGGGTCGAGCGATGATACTGCCGGTGTCGCCACCCGCTGGGGCGTCCAGCACATCGTCACCCATCGCCGCAACCAAGGACTGGCCGCCGCGTTCCAGAACGGCGTGCGCCGCGCGCTGGCAGAAGGCGCGGACATCATCGTCAACACCGATGCAGACGGGCAGTATGAGGGCGAAGATATCGCCAAGCTTGTTGCACCTGTTCTTGCCGGTAAAGCCGACATTGTAGTCGGAGACCGCGGGGTTGCCGACAATGCGCATTTCGGCCCGTTCAAGCGGCTCTTGCAGCGCCTTGGCAGCACGGTTGTGCGCAAACTTTCCGGCACTGACATCACCGATGCGGTCAGCGGATTTCGCGCGTTCAGCCGCGATGCTGCGCAGCGCCTGACCATCACGACCGAATTTTCCTACACCACCGATATGCTGATCCAAGCGGGCCGCAAACGCATGTCAGTGATCGGCGTGCCGATCCGCACGCATGAAACAATGCGTCCCTCGCGCCTGTTCACATCGATCCCCAGCTTCATCATGAATCAGGGTGTGACGATGGCGCGCGCTTACACCACTTACAAACCGCTGCGCGCCTTTGTCGGTGCAGGACTGATAGTCGGCGCGATTGGCGTTTTGCCGATCCTGCGCTTTGTGTGGTTCTA
>CALLIO010000276.1 GCA_938009055.1 uncultured Altererythrobacter sp. | reverse complement strand
ACCTCGGCGACAACCACATTGGGGTCATTGCCAATCTCGAACTCGACAAAGGTGAACGAACCACCTTCGGACGCCGTGGAACTGATCGTGCGCACGCCATTAATCGAACGCACTGCCGATTCTACGCGCTGCGTGATCTGGTTCTCAATTTCAGTCGGGGCAGCACCAGGCTGCGAAATATTGATCTGAACCCCGGGAAATTCGATATCGGGATTGTTGACCACATCCATCCGATTGAAGCTCGCCATGCCGGCAAGCAGCAGTGCGAAGAAGGCAACAATCGGAATGATCGGATTGCGGATCGACCATTCAGAGACTTGCTGGAAGCCCATTGCGCTTACCCTTCACCCTCGCCTTGCAAGACGGGTTTGACGCTTTCACCTTCAGTCAGGAAGCCGCCAGCGCGAAGGACGATTTTCTCAGACCCGCCCAATCCTTCGAGGATGGTCACACCATTGGGCGTGACAGTGCCCGTTTCAACAGAGCGGCGCTGCGCCTTGTTTTCAGCATTGATGACATAGACATAATTGCCCTCATCATCGGCCAGAACGGCGCTTTCCGGCAGCAAGGTCGCAACCGCTGTGCCGCTCTTGATTTTGGCCGTGGCAAAACCGCCGGGCCTCAGGCCTGCTGCATAGGGCAAAGCAATCCGCGCAGTGCCTTGGCGGCTTTGCGGATCGATTGTGGGCGAGATTTGCCAGACTTGGCCAGTGTAGCTTTCATTGCTGCCAGTGGGCGTAACTTGCGCGCTGACCCCTTTGGGCAAGGTCGCAAGCTGGCTTTCGCTCACTTGCGCCATCACTTCCATTTCGCCGCCCTTGGCAATGCGAAACAAAGCAGGCGTCCCGCCGGTCACCGTTTGTCCCGGCTCGACATTGCGTTCAAGCACAAGGCCTGAAGCAGGCGCGACAATGTTGAGCCGCGCATTGCGGGCCCGCGTTTCGCGCAATTGCGCTTGGCTGACTTTGACGCGCGCGGCCGCTGCATCGCGAGTGGCAGTTAAGCGATCCACGTCTGCCTTGGAGATAAAGCCGCGATCGACCAGCTTCAAAGCGCGATCGAGATTGGCTTGAGCGAGATTGGCATCGGCCCGCGCCACTTCGATAGAGGCTGCAAGGCTGGCGGCTTGTTGCTGCTGAACGGAACGGTCGATGACAGCAAGAATCTGCCCTTGCTTGACCCATGCACCAGCATCAACCGGCACGGCAATAACCCGGCCACCTTCGCCAACAACGCCAACGGGCACTTCGCGGCGCGCAGCAATGGTGCCTGTGGCTGTAATTTCACCTTCAACGGTTTGCTGGCCGGGCGCGATCACAGTGACGGCTGGCAATTGCCCATCGCTATCGTCTGCCGCTGGCGTTTGCGATCCAGCATAAGCCAAATAGGCGAGACCCAGCAAAATCAGCACCGCAATCGCACCAAGGATGAAATGGACTGGCTTCAAGCCGCCTTCACGCGGGTTACCTTCAAGAGCAGCTTCAGATGAAATCGAAGCGGCGTCTTCAGAAGTGACTTGGGTTTCGTAATTCATTGCCAATCCTTGGGAGTGCAAAGGTGTGTTATAGCACTAAGGCACCTAGTGCAATCCCTTCTAGACCCGCTTGAGTTCAGGCGCAAACACCGTGTCGACGAAGGGATTCTTGCGCCGATGAACAGTTTTTTGCCGAAGTTTGTGGGCTCACCAAGCGCAAAAGACGCAAAAAGGGCGGAACCGCTGCTGCGACCCCGCCCCTTTTCATCCGAATTAGATGCAAATCAGCTAGGCTGAGCGCTTCTTCACTTGGCGATAGATAAACAGCAAGATGATCGAGCCGATGATCGCAGCGATAAAGCCTGGACCTTCGCCTGGTTCATACCAACCGATCAGATTGCCGGCAAAGCCCATGATGGCCGCGCCAGCAATGCCGAGCAAGATCGTCATGATCCAGCCGCCGCCATCTTCGCCGGGCATCAAAAACTTGCCGATCATGCCAGCCAAACCGCCAACAACGATCCAGCCAAGCCAGCCATATTCTGTGAAAAGTTCCATGATTCTCCTCCCTTTAGAAATCAATAGGGAAGCGAATAGCAGTGGTTTTCAGATTCGCGAAGCTTTGAGTGCCCGCTTGCCCAAACAGCTTAGTATTTGAGCTGGCGTTCGTAGAGATCGCGGTAATGCTGAATGCGTGTGACGCGCAGGCCTTGCATGCCCGAACGGTCAACTGCACGCTGCCAAGATGCGAACTCTTCCAAAGTGAGGCTGTAACGCTCGAGCACTTCGTCGATCGTCAGCAAACCGCCATTGACCGCAGCCACGACTTCAGCCTTGCGGCGAACAACCCAGCGTCGCGTTTTGGGCGAAGGCAGGTCGTCAATCGTCAGCGGCTCGCCGAGCGGGCCGATTACTTGCGCGGGTCGAATGTCTTGGTTCTCGATCATCTAGCTCTCTTGGTCGCTCTTTTGTGCTTCAGCCTTGGGAGCGACCTTTATGTCAGCCAAGCCTTTGCGGGCTTCTAAAGCATTTGGGTTAACGCGCTGTTTGTTATTTCCCTCGGAAACAAAGTAACCACCAGCCGCATCAGCAAAACTGGTCGCTTCGACCAGCGAATCATTGCGCAGCACCCGGCGCAGATCGCGCGCAGCATCGATTCGTGCCGTCAGCTCGCTCCAGCCGAATGCACGCAGCGCAGTGCGCTCTTGCAGGCGGGCCGAACCGGCTGGCGAACCTGACGAAACAGGAGCCGTGGGGGTGTATTTTTCAAACATCGTGCGAGTCTCTTACACTCGCTGTTCTCAACATGAGGTAAAGCTGCAGTTTACATCGTGTTAGGATTGGAAAACCGGACCTTAACACGCTCCACTGGATAGAACCGTAGAAGGCGTGTAGGGCGCTGTCGCAATAATGGCTGAGACATTCACCCTTGATCCCGCGCTCGATGCTGCTGCTTTGTTCGATCTCGACAAGCCAGCATCTGAAGCGCGCATTGTCGTTGCGATGAGCGGCGGAGTCGATTCGTCCGTGGTCGCTGCATTGGCAGCGGCCAGCGGGGCGGAAGTGATCGGCATTACCTTGCAGCTTTATGATTATGGCGCTGCCACGGGCCGCAAGGGCGCGTGCTGTGCCGGCGATGATATCAGCGATGCGCGTGCTGTGTGCGACCGGCTGGGCATTGCGCATTATGTCTTCGACCATGAAAGCGCTTTCCGCGAAGATGTCGTCGAGCAATTTGCCGATGAATATTTGGCTGGGCGCACGCCTGTGCCATGTATCCGCTGCAATATGGGGCCCAAGTTCACCGATTTGTTCCGCATGGCGCACGAGCTTGGCGCAGATTGTTTGGCGACAGGCCATTATATTCAGCGCAAGCAAGTGGGCGAAGTCAGCGAAATGCACCGCGCCGTGGATGCAGCGCGCGATCAATCCTATTTCCTTTATGGCACAACTGACGATCAGCTCGATTATTTGCGCTTTCCGCTTGGCGGCTTGCCCAAAGCGCAAGTGCGCGAATTGGCTGAGCAAGCAGGCTTGAGGAATGCGGACAAGCCCGACAGTCAGGATATTTGCTTCGTGCCTGATGGCGATTATGCAAAAATCATCAAGAAGATGCGGCCTGAAGGGGGTGTGCCGGGCGATATCGTCCATGCGCAAACGGGCGATGTGCTGGGCCAGCACAAGGGCATCGTCCACTTCACCGTTGGCCAGCGCAAGGGGCTTGAGATCGGCGGCCAGCCAGAGCCGCTTTATGTTGTCGGCTTGGATGCCGATAACCGCCAAGTGCGCGTTGGGCCAAAGCTGATGCTGGCAGTATCGTCCATTGAAGTGATTGAGACCAATCGGATTGGCCCACTGCCTGATACGCCGCTTACGGCCAAAGTGCGCTCATTGGCAAAGCCTGTGCCGGTCACGCTGGAGGGATCATTGGGCGATGGCGCGAGCGTGAAGCTTCACTTCAACGAGCCTGAATTTGGCGTGGCGCCGGGCCAAGCCGCAGTGATCTATGCTGGCGAGCGAGTGGTGGGCGGTGGCTGGATCGAGACAACGCAGAGTGCAGCTTAAGCGCGCTGCTTAGTCGTCCCATTCCTCAAGAACGCAGCCAAAGCCTTCGCGATAAGCAGCTGTGTCACTAGCGATGAGCGGGAAGCGAGCGGTTACGCTTTTCGCCTCCACATCCTCCACCAAAGTCACCAGCTCCATTCCCGCCAGCTTGTCCTTCGCGCAATCATCCAGATCGCGGCCAGCGACAAAGCGGCACGAGCATGCAACCCGCGCGCTATAGGCTGTCGAGACGCCTGCATATCCTTGCGCAGGCACTTTGAAGAACCAGCCCAAAGCCAGCAGAACCAGCAATAGGAACAGCATTACCCACGGCCAGCGGCGCGATTTTCTCGCTCTGGTTGCGCGCGCTTTTGCCATTGAAATTGCCCTTCTTCTCGCCCACAGCTTGCCCATGAAGCTTACCCGGTCGCGTTCCTCTAGTCTGTCTCATGCGGCACTGCCAAGCCTTGGTCTGTCGCTTTGCCTTGCTTTGTCAGCTTGCGCAGAGCCTGACACGGGGCCGCCGCCTTTGACTGAAGAAGCGTTCGAGGCTGTGACGGACAAGGCAGGCGCTCCGAAAGAAGAGCTGGCGCGGCAAGTCGATGATTTGTTCGCCGGAGAAGAGGAGATGGGCGAAACGCGCGCGCTGGTGGTTTTGTCCGGCGGGGAGATTGCAGCTGAGCGTTATGGCGAAGGCTATGACGCCTCAACTCCGATGATTAGCTGGTCGATGGCCAAGACTGTGACAGCCGTGATGGTTGGTATGCTGGTGGCAGACGGGCGCTTGCGGCTGGATGAAAGTGCGCCGGTTGCCTTGTGGCAGCGCCCCGGCGATCCGCGCGGTGAGATCACTTTGCGCCAGCTTTTGCAAATGCGCTCTGGCCTCAGGCATACGGAAGCTGGCGACCCGCCCTATGATTCCAGCGAAGTGCGCATGCTGTTCCTCGACGGGCGCGATGACATGGCGAAATGGGCGGAGGAACAACCATTGGAGGCTGAGCCGGGGGCCAAGTTCGAATATTCCTCGAACACTACTGTGATCCTTGCTGATATTGCTGCACGCGTTTTGACCAGCAGCGATGATCCAGAATTGCGCGCCAAGGCTGTTCGCGACTTTTTGCAAGCGCGCTTGTTCGGGCCTCTGGGCATGGATTCGATGGTCCCCGAATTTGACAATGCAGGCACGCTAATCGGCGGAAGCTTGATCCATGGCAATGCGCGCGATTGGGCCAAGCTGGGCGATTTCCTAAGGCTAGGCGGAAGAGCGCCGGGCGGCGAGCAATTGGTGCCCAAACGCTGGGTCGATCAAATGCTCACTCCCAGCCCGCGGGCTGCACATTATGGCTATCAGATCTGGCTCAATCGCGAGCGCCCTGAAAGCGAGCGCGAGCATCCCCATCCTTTGTTCCCTGATCGCGCACCGCAAACGGTCTTCTCACTGATCGGCCATATGGGGCAATATGTGATTGCTTCGCCCCAGCAGAGCGTAACGATTGTGCGGCTGGGTCATTCCACGTCTGAGCAAAGGCGTGTGATGATGGGCGAGCTAGCGGATATTCTCGAGCTCTATCCTGTGAAATAAGGGCTGGAGGGCGTGGGCGGCTTGGTTCAATCAAACCGCGCTAGATATAGAATTCACCGGCCACCACTGTAACGCAAGGCCCGCCAAGCCAAACGCGGCCTCCATCCTCGGCACCATCCAGCCTGCAAGTCAAATCCCCGCCGCGCTCGGACGCTTGATGCGCTGTAAATTCATCGCGCCCCAGCCGTTTGGCCCAAAAGGGAGTGAGCGCTGCATGGGCAGAGCCAGTTACGCTATCCTCATCCACGCCTGCCCCTGGCACAAAGATCCGGCTGACGATATCGGACTTGTCGCCCGGTGCTGTGCAATCGAACTGGTCGACGCCCAGCGCGCCGAGTCCGCGCAAATCAGGGTCAAGCGCGCGCACTTGCGCTTCATTTTCAAACAGGAAGATATTGTAAAGCGTGTCATTGCGGTGGACGAGCAGCGGCTCTGCTCCCAGCAATTTCACTGCTTCGGGATGCGGGCGCGGCTCTGTTTCAATTGCAGGGAGCGCGACTTCATAGCCATCACCAAGACGCCTAACTTCCAAAATACCCGATTTGCGCGTGCGGAATGTGACTTGGTTCTTACCCGCGCCCCATTCATGGTGCGACAAAAGCACATGGCCTGCCGCCAAAGTCGCATGGCCGCATAGCGCGATTTCATAGGTGGGCGTGCACCAGCGCAATTCCCAATCCGCTTCTCCGGTTTCATCACGTACGACAAAGGCCGTTTCGGCGAACATATTCTCACCGCCCACTTTGACGAGCGTGTCATCATCGAGCCATTGATCAAGCACCATCACGGCGGCCTGATTGCCGCTGAAAGTGTGCGAAGCGAAGGCATCGACATGCCAATAGGGAATTGCTTGAGTCATCATTTTGCTCACGGATAAAGGAGGTTG
>CALLIO010000275.1 GCA_938009055.1 uncultured Altererythrobacter sp. | reverse complement strand
CGATCAATATTACAAGCAAGTGCAAGACAATGGCGGAGGGCGCAAGGATACCAGCGCGCTCATCACGCGCTTTGCCAAGGGGAATTCGCAATGATCCGTTCGCTCTCAACGCCTCTCTTGGCCCTGCTTGGATCAGCAGCTGTGTTCAACGCTGCCCCTGCTCATGCCGACACTTTGATCGAAAATGTCGAAGGCATAACGATTGGCGAAACTGGTGAGTTGGAGCGTTTCACCGGCCTCGTGATCGACGATGATGGGCGCATACGCCAAGTGCTCAAAAGCGGCGAGGAGCGCCCGCGTGACATCGACTTTCAGGAAGATGGCGGTGGCAAGGTGATGCTGCCGGGCATGATTGATGCCCATGTCCATGTGATGGGAATCGGATTTGGCGCGCTGATCCTTGATCTGTCGCAAACCAATTCACTTGAAGAAGCGCTGGCTGCGGTCAAAGCCTTTGCCGATGCGAACCCTTCGCGCCCGTGGATTTTGGGCCGCGGCTGGAATCAGGAAAAGTGGGGACTTGGACGCTTCCCGACGGCGGCTGAACTCGATGCTGTTACCGGGAACCGTCCGACCTATCTTGAGCGCGTCGATGGCCATGCCGGATGGGCCAATAGCGCCGCGATGAAGGCCGCCAGCGTTGATGCCAACGCACTGCCCCCCGAAGGCGGGCGGATTATCCGCTTGGCCGGATCGCGCGAGCCGAGCGGGATCTTCGTCGATGCAGCCGAGGGGCTTGTGCGCAAAGCCATCCCCGCCCCGCGCGCGGTTGAGAATGATCTGGCGCTGCGAAAAGCGCAGGATTTCCTCCACAGTTTCGGAATCACAGCCGTCGCCGATATGGGCACATCGGCAGAGCATTGGAACACCTTCCGCCGCGCCGGAGACAATGGCACGCTGACCTTGCGCATCATGTCTTACGCCACCGATGTCGACACGATGACACTGGTTGCCGGGCCCGGTCCAACCCCGTGGCTTTATAACGACAAATTGCGGATGAACGGGGTCAAGCTTTACCTCGATGGAGCCTTGGGATCGCGCGGCGCTGTACTGAAGCGGCCCTATGAAGATGAGCCGAGCAACACGGGCCTGCCGCTGCTGTCATCCACTCAACTGCGCAATCTGATGAGCCGCGCGGCGCTCGACAATTTCCAGCTGGCCGTCCACGCGATCGGTGACCAGGCCAATGCCGATATTCTGTCTGCCGTCGATAGTCTGAGCGATTCTTACAAGGGCGACCGCAGATGGCGGGTCGAACATGCGCAGATTGTCGATCCGGCGGACATCGCCTCTTTCGGCAAGCACGGGATTATCGCCTCTATGCAACCAGTGCATCAAACCTCGGACCGTTTGATGGCAGAGGCGCGGCTGGGCCCCAATCGGCTTGGCGGTGCTTATGCCTGGCGCTCGATTGCCGCAGCAGGCGCGCGGCTGGCGTTTGGGTCGGATGCTCCGGTTGAGCGGCCAGATCCGTGGGCCGGCATGGCAGTGGCAATCAGCCGGACTGATGAGAATGGCGAACCGTTTGGCGGATGGCGTGCAGCAGAGGCAATTTCGCGCATCGAAGCACTCAAGGCTTTCACCGTCGATGCGGCCTTTGCCGGTTTTGCAGACGGGCGGTTTGGACGGTTGGTGGCGGGTGAACGCGCCGACTTTGTGCTCGTTGACCGCGACCCCTTCCTTGCATCGCCTGCCGAAATCAGGGGCACGAATGTCGCTCAAACTTGGGTCGGCGGCGTAAAAGTCTTTGATTCGCAAGCCGCGAAATGACCTCGCGATGTTGCAGTGCGGCAACAATTTGACAGACTGGCGATCAATTCGTCGCTATTTACCCCCTGTTAAGCTTGGAAAGTCTAGAGGCACCAGCTCAAACACGAGTTTGTCGTTTACTTGTAATGAAAAGGCGGCATAGTGTTTGTCGGGTGGTAGGATAATCAGCGTCTGAAAAGGCGCGAAAGTCCAAAATATAGTGGTGTTACAGCGCATTGGCTGCTTTTTCTGGCGAAAGTCAGAAGCCGAAGTCAGAACGTTAAAAAGACTAAGCGCAACGGCGCAGCCTCGACTAAGTATTTGTCCTGAAGGGCCATTGCTGATTTGAGATTGTAAAGTTGTGAGACAAAAATGGGCTTGTGTCGGGCGAAAAGCTGGCCTAATGCGAGCTCAACCAAAAAAGAGCTCCTAAGGAGAACAAAAATGAAGTTCCGTAATTTTGCAGTTGCTACTGCAGCTATCTCACTCGCAGCATCACCAGCAGTTGCTGAAATCGCTTCAGCTCAAGCTGTTGCTCCTGTTGAAGGTCAGAGCGAACTCGAAGGTGAATCAGGTCTCCTGATCGCACTTCTCGCTGCTGCAGCTATCATCGCTGGTATCGTTATTGCTGCTGATGGCGGCGACGACGAACCAATCAGCGCCTGATTTCAGCACACGCTGAAGTTCAGTGAAACAATTTAGGGGCTCCATTGCGGAGCCCCTTTTTTGTGCCTGTCGCAATTGCGATTGTCGCTATCTCGGAAATTTTGGCCGCGCCAAGTGGCAGGCATTAATCGCCCTCGACCAGCTCCGCGTCACCCGCATCATCCAGGCTCGCCTCATCCTCTTCCTCGCTGCCGTAAACGATCGGCTTTTGAAAGCGCATCAAGATTAGCGATCCTTCGAAAAGCAAGAGCAGCGGCACCGCCAGGATCAGCTGCGATCCGGGATCAGGCGGCGTAACAATCGCTGCCAATGCAACCACGCCCACGATGACATAGCGCCGCGCGGAAATCAGCTGTTCGCGCGTGACTATACCTGCGCGGCTCAAAAGTAGTAGCAAGACCGGCAGCAGGAATGTGATCCCGAAAGCAAGGATGAACTGCATGACAAGGCCGAGATAGTTGCCCGTGCCCGGCAATGCCTCAATGTCCAATCCGCCGACTTGCCCTTCAAATCCAAGGAACCAGCGAAATGCCGTGGGCATAACCACGAAATAGGCCAGCGAAGCACCAGCTGTGAACAACAACGGCGTCGCGATCAGAAATGGCAAGAACGCCTTCTTCTCTTTTGCGTAAAGTCCGGGCGCTATGAACGCCCACATTTGGTTCGCAATGATCGGAAAACTGAAGAAAAAGCCCGCAAACAGCGCGACCTTAAGCTCAACGAAAAAGGCCTCGTAAAGCTGAGTGTATATGAGTTTGCCCTGCCCGTCTTCGAATGCAGCGGTGAGCGGCCGCACCAGAAAACCAAAAATGTCTTCTGCGAAATAGAAGCAGATGCCAAACCCGATCAACAGCGCAACAATCGCGCGCAAGAGACGCGTGCGCAGCTCGATCAGATGGTCGAGCAGCGGAGCCTGTGTCTCGTCAATGTCGCGAAGATCGATCGGCATAGCAGGGGCTTCTAATCCTTCCCGCTGTCGGGATTGTCAGTCGCGTTTCCACCTGTATCAGCAGCCGCATCTGGACTTACCCCCGCATTGGCGGTCGATGCATCTGGCGTTCCATCGGACGGAGAAGCAGGCCCGGTCATCTCGCTATCCCAATCAGGGGCCGGGTCATCGGCATCCAAAGCGGCTTCGGCAGAAAGGCTTGGCGCTTTCGCCATGATCGCCTCGTTCTGCTCTTTCCACTTCTTCTCCATCTCTTCCAGTTCCGCCTCGCGGATCATGGAATCGAGACCGCTGCGAAAATGGCCGGAAACGCGCCGGACCTTGCCAATCCAACGGCCCGCCGTGCGCAGCGCCATCGGCATATCTTTGGGGCCGATCACAATGACCGCCACGATGACGATTACGAGAAGTTCTGCCGCGCCGAGATCAAACATGGTTGCTTATCCTGCGCTGGCCTAGCGGCTCAATCCGCCTTCTTGGCGCTATCCTTGGCCTCAGCAGCAGGCGTTTCGCCCTTTGACGGCTCGATCTGAGCGGCGGATTTGGAGGGTTCAGATCCATCCACTTCTTCGCTCATACCCTTCTTGAAACTGTTGATTCCCTTGCCGAAATCACCCATCATCTCTGAGATGCGACCGCGCCCGAATAGGATGAGCACGATCAGCCCAACGATTGCGATTTGCCAGATTCCGATACCGCCCATGCGTACTCTCTCTTAAAAGCTAAGTGCCCAATATAGGGATGGGAACGCAGGAACGCTAGTCAGGCATTCGTTGCAGCGTCAGATTCTTCTGCATCACCCTCAGACTGGTCTTCCGGATCACCCTCCAACGCAGACGTTTCCTCCTCGCCTTCACCGCCTTCTTCATCTGCATTGTCAGGGTCATCATCACCCATCAGCGCCTCAAACGCGTCGTCAACCGGGTCAAGCAGGCCCGTCGCTTTCAGCTCATCAATGCCGGGCAGATCGCGCCTTGATCCCAGCCCGAAGTGGTCGAGGAATTCGGGCGTTGTCGCATAAATCACCGGGCGTCCGGGAACTTCGCGCCGGCCAGCCAGCTTGATCCAGCCCGCTTCCATAAGCACATCGAGCGTGCCCTTGGCGGTTTGAACGCCGCGAATGGCCTCAATCTCGGCGCGGCTAACCGGCTCGTGATACGCAATAATAGCGAGGACTTCTGTCGCCGCACGGCTCAAACGGCGCACCTGTTCACGCTCGCGGCGAAGGATATGCGCCAGATCGGCCGCCGTTTCGAAATGCCAGCGCTTGCCGCGCTCGACGAGCTGAATGCCGCGCTTTTCGTAATGCGCGCCCAATTCGGCCAGAGCATCGCGCACTGCGCTCTTCTCCAGATCGCCCAGATGTCCGGCCAGCGCATCGACTGTCATCGGCTCTTCGCTGGCAAACAAGGTCGCCTCAACAGCGCGCAGCACATCGTCCAGTTCAGGAGGATTGGTCTCGCTCATTGTCGCACCCGCCTGATTCGCAATGCGCCATAACAATCATCCTGCTCCAGCTCCGCTGTGCCATTTTTCGCAAGTTCGAGCACCGCCACAAAGCTGGAGGCGAGCGCTGATTTGCGCAAAGCAGGCTCAGCATGCGGAGGCAGAAAGTCGCGCAGATCCATCCAGTCCAGCGTCACGCCCAGCATCGAAGAAACACGGTCGAGCGCACTGTCGAGCGTCATCACCGGACGGTCGGACACGTGGTAGATTTTCGGAGCCGTACGCGCCTTCACCTGACCATAAGCCTGTATCAGCGCATAGCTGTCGCTCTTCCATTGAGTCTTGCGATCAATCCTGAGGCCTTCTGGCGCGCCGCGGGTAAAGATATCGCGACCGATCCTGTCGCGCCCCATCAATCGCGCGGCGGCCTCGCGCATGGCGCCCAGCCGTGCGAGCCGCAATTGCAGCCGCAATGCCAATTCCTCTGCGCTTGGATCTTCCTGCTCATCCTTGGGCAAAAGCAGCGAGGATTTAAGAAAAGCGAGCCAGGCTGCCATCACCAGATAGTCAGCGGCCAGCTCGAGTTTTAGCGCCTCGGCCTCTTCGATATAGGTAAGATATTGATCCACCAACGCGAGGATCGAAATTTGGCGCAGATCAACTTTTTGCCGCCTTGCCAGATCAAGCAAGAGGTCGAGCGGCCCTTCCCAACCCTCAACTTCAACATAAAGCTTCGAGGTATCCTTCGGCAGTTCGGAGGCAATGCCGACCCAATCGTCATCCAAAGGAGCTTTGGCTTCGCCCGCTGGCAAATCGAGGATCAGCTCTTCTTCGCTCATGCTGCCTCCTCCACCAATGCGAGCAGCGCATCGCGTTTGGCAAGCCATTCGCTGGCCTGCGCCATATCGCCTGCGCCGCTTGCAACTTCTAGCGCGCGTTCCAAGCGAGCAGATGCCGCTGCCGTGATATCCGGCAAAGCCTCTACGCTTGCTTCCATATCGGGAATTTTCGCCCAGCAATTGAGCACAATATCACAGCCTGCCGCAACAGCCTTGATCGAGCGCTCTGCAATCGAGCCGTCGAGCGCCTGCATGTCGATATCATCCGTAAGCAGCAGTCCGTCAAAGCCAATCCGTTTGCGAATAATCTGGTCGATCACTTTGGCGGATTGTGTCGCAGGATTTTCGGCATCCCAAGCAGTGAATGTAATATGCGCGCTCATCCCGATTGTTGCGCGCTCAGCCAGTGAGCGGAAGGGCGCAATGTCTGTCTCCAGCTCTTCATCGCTCGCCTCGACAATCGGCAATTCCTTGTGGCTATCGGCCATTGCGCGGCCATGCCCGGGCATATGTTTGAGGCATCCGGCAACGCCCGCCTCTGCCATCCCATCGATCACTGCGCGCCCCAATGCTGCGACTTGCACGGGATCGCTGCCCAAAGCGCGGTCGCCGATTACATTGTCGGTTTCAGGGCGGCGAACATCCATCGGAGCGTGAAAATCGACCGTAATGCCCATGCTTGCCAATTCTGCCCCCATCGCGCGGGCGTTGGCGCGGGCAGCTTCAATGGCGCTGGCCGGTGCTTGAGCATAAAGCCGGTCGAACGCTTCACCAGCGGGATAGGCAGCCCATTCCGGCGGCTTCATCCGCGCGACGCGGCCGCCTTCCTGATCAATGGAGATAAAGGTCCGTTCGCGCCCGTGGATGCTTCGCAAATCATCAGTCAACGCACGCAATTGATCGCGGCTGACGCAATTGCGAGCGAACAGGATATAGCCGGCGGGATCGCACGCCTTGAAGAAGGCCCGCTCCTCATCATTCAGGCTTTCGCCTGCAATGCCGAAAATCGCCGGTGTCATGGTCAAAAAACTCGCACCATGCGGCTGTTTGAGCAAGCTCTTGGCCTGCTGGCAATGGGGAAAACAGCCCGTTTCCGAGCCATTTTACCCCATTTTATGTCAATCAGCGTTTTACCTGGCAGGCGAGGCCATCCGCCTTGAGCTTGCTGCAGAGCTGGTTGGCTGCTGCCGCGCTGCCTGAAACGGCCTGCAAACGGTAGACTGTGCCGATGTCAGCTGTGCCTTTGACCACGCGGTAGCGCACGCCGTTGAGCGCAGTTGTCTGACGCTTCAGCTGCGCCCAACCTTCTTTCGCACGCGCTTCTGAACCGAATGCGCCGACTTGAACGCCGACACCGCCGCTTGACGCTGTGGCAGAGCCATTGCCCGCATTGGCCGAACCAGCTTGCGCAGAACCGCCACTGGTGTTGCCGCCATTGTTGGTGAAGTCAGCACCTGCGCCCGCCGCTGGCGAATCTTCAATGCCTTGCGAACCCTCAGCCGCGCCGTCACTGATCGTGCCTTCGCGTGTTTCGCCCTGGCCAACGGCTGGTGCGACAGTGCCCGTTCCGGCAAATTCCTTGCCGCCGGCATCGTCAGGGCGCTCTTTATAGTCGCCATCGGGCGCCTCAATCGTGCTGCCATCCGCAACCGCATTTGCGCCATCATTGCGATTGGTTAGCCACCACAGCCCGCCGATAATCAGCGCCAACAGCAGCAACAGCAAAGCTGCAAAGCCGATGATGCGCGCTGTATCAACCGCACCTGCGTCCTCGTCATACTCATCCGTTTCGAGCCAAGGCAGGCTCTCATCTTCGCTGAGCTCAAGCTCGGCTGCTTCGCCGTCCCAGTCGCCGTCTCCGTGTACGGCATCGCCCCCGACCATCATCACTACATCTCCTGAACCGCCTCGACGCCCAAAATGCGCAGGCCATTGGCTATAGTTTGCCCCAATTGCAGCGCGAGGAAAAGCCTAGCACCTGTTAAATCAGGACTTTGTGCCACAATGAAGCGTTTGTCGGGCCGATCATTGCCAAGATTCCAATAGGCATGGAAGGCCCCGGCGAGATCATAAAGGTAAAAGGCGATACGGTGCGGTTCGCGTGCGGAGGCTGCCGCTTCGACCAAACGCGGGAATTGCGCGGCCTGTTTGACCAGCTCCAACTCCTCTTCACCCAATTGATCGAGATGCGCATCTGACGGTGCAAACCCTTCGGCTGCCGCCTTGCGCAGGGTCGATTGGATCCGTGCATGGGCATATTGAACGTAGAAGACCGGATTGTCTTTTGACGCCTCAACCACCTTGGCAAAGTCAAACTCCATCTGCGCTTCGGGCTTGCGCGTTAGCATGGTGAAGCGGATGATATTTTGCGCAACATCTGCGCCCAGCTCCTCCACCATATCAGCGATAGTGATGAAATTGCCCGAACGCTTCGACATTTTGACCGGTTCGCCATCGCGCATCAGCTGGACCATCTGCACCAGTTTTACGTCAAAGGGTATGGCCTTGCCCTGCCCTTCTGACAGAGCGGAAACCGCCGCCTTAATCCGTTTGACCGTTCCGGCGTGATCCGCGCCCCAAATGTCGATCAATTCATCGGCATTCTCAGCCTTTTGCATGTGATAGGCGAGATCAGCCCCGAAGTATGTCCACTTGCCATCCGATTTCTTGATCGGGCGGTCCTGATCATCACCGAATTTGGTTGAGCGGAACAGCGGAAGCTCGACCGGCTCCCAATCTTCTGGTGGGGCCTTGCCCTTGGGTGCTTCGAGCACGCCGTCGTAAACCAGATCATGCTCGCGCAGCCAAGCTTCTGCTTTGGCGGGCTTTCCTTTGGCGTGAAGCACGGCTTCAGACGAGAAGAGATCATGCGAGATACCCAGCAGATGAAGGTCAGACTTGATGAGTTCCATCATCTGAGCGACCGCATCTGTGCGAAATGTGTCGAGCCAATCCTCTTCTGACGCATCTTTGAAAGCATCACCGTGCAATTTTGCCAGCGCTGCGCCAACCGGCTTTAGATAATCGCCGGGATACAGCCCTTCTGGAATGTCGCCAATGTCTTCGCCCAGCGCCTCAAGATAGCGCAGATGCGCCGAGCGAGCGAGCACATCGACCTGTCCGCCAGCGTCATTGATATAATATTCGCGCGTAACCTTGTGGCCGGAAAATTCGAGCAGGCTGGAAAGCGCATCGCCCACCACCGCGCCGCGGCAATGGCCCATATGCATCGGGCCGGTGGGATTGGCCGAGACATATTCGACATTAACCCGCCTGCCCGCGCCCATCGTTGATTGGCCGTAAGCCTCGCCCATCGCTGCAATGGCGTGCAATTCGCCAAGCCAAACGGAAGCGCCAAGGCGCAAATTGATGAAGCCGGGGCCCGCAATCTCTGCGCTTTCAACCGCATCATCGGCGGAAAGTTTCTCGATGATCTTGCCTGCCAGCTCGCGCGGATTGGTCTTGGCCTGCTTGGCAAGAACCATCGCGGCATTGGTCGCCAGATCGCCATGCGAGGGATCGCGCGGAGGTTCGACTGTTACACCCTTGCGCGGCGCATCAGCGGGCAAAACGCCATCATGCTCCAGCGCGGTCAAAACAGCGTCCAGCTTAGCCGCAAATCCGGCGTGCACAGTTTGTGTTATATTCTCTGTATCAGACATAGGGGCGCGCCTAGCCGAAATGCTCGGTCCGGAAAAGCGCCGTTTGCCAGTTTAATCAGCGTGTGGCGTTATAGGCCAATTGCTGCTCGTCCAGCTGGAAGCCAACCAGCATTTCAAAGCTGGTGCGCTGGATTGCCGCGCGCACCGCCGGATCAGCCATCGGATCAAGTGCTGCATCGCGGTCGCCTGCCCGGCGGCGGCGGGTTATCTTTTCTTGAACATCGGCAGGCAAGGTCGCTGCAGCCTTGTCGACAAAGGCGCCCGCTTTACCGGTTGCCTGTGCGCGTTCCTGTCCATCGGCAAAGTTCAGCGTGACCGAACCGATGCGTTTGGTAACAACCGCACTTCCGCCGCGCAAAACTGTTGTGAAATAGGGCAAGGTCACAGATCGCGCTCCGCGCACATCCGCGCGCCGTGCCACCACATCGAAAGTCGCACCGGTATAAACCTTGGCGGAGCTATCATCACATGTGCTGCGCAAATTCGTGATCGCAGCCGTCATATCAAGATTGTCGGTGGTTTTTGCGGCTGCAGGCGTACGGAACAAGGTCACATCGCCCGTATAGTCAGGCACGCCAACCGCAGGACATGAGGAAAGCACAGCCGTAATGCCGACCCCTTGGTCAACCACCAGTTCACCTGTGCTCGCGCATCCAGCAAGCGCGCAACCCAGCGCGCCCGTCATCAGGAAACGATTGCGAAGTCTGTTCGTCAAAGCCATGTCCTTACCGCTCAACCTTATCACTCACCGCGCCGCTCTATGCAGCAGCGCTTTTCATCTCTCTTACGCCCTAGCGGTGCGCACATGAAAGCGCTAGAGGGCGAGACATGAACGCTCCCTTTCAAGACTCGCAAACGGGGGAAAACCGCCCGGGTATCACGCTTTTGATCGCTGCACCGCGCGGATTTTGCGCCGGAGTGGATCGCGCCATCGAAATCGTCGAGAAAGCAATCGAACGCTATGGCGCGCCGGTTTATGTGCGCCACGAGATCGTCCACAATCGCTATGTTGTTGACAGCTTGAAGGCACAAGGCGCTATTTTTGTTGAGGAATTGGACGAAGTTCCTGACGAGGCACCGGTTGTCTTTAGCGCGCATGGCGTGCCCAAATCGGTGCCCGCCGAAGCCGAGCGGCGCGAAATGATCTATGTCGATGCGACTTGCCCTCTGGTCAGCAAAGTCCATCGCCAAGCAGAACGCCAGATTGAAAAGGGGCAGCACATCATCTTCGTCGGCCATGCTGGCCACCCCGAAGTGATCGGCACCATGGGCCAGGTGGACGACGGCGAAATGACCCTCGTTGAGACGGTTGAAGATGTGGCCGCGCTTACATTTGCCCCCGACACGCCGCTTTCATACCTCACCCAGACCACACTTTCCGTCGATGATACGGCCGAAATCATCGCAGCCCTTGAAAAACGCTTTCCCCAGATTGTCGGGCCCAAGGCAGAGGACATTTGCTACGCCACCTCCAACCGCCAAACCGCGGTTAAACAAATCGCCCCTGGCAGCGATCTGGTGCTGGTCATCGGCGCGCCCAATTCTTCCAATTCACTCAGACTCGTGGAAGTAGCGCAAAGGCTGGGAACAGAGGCAAAGCTGATCCAACGCGCAGACGAGATTGATCCAGCATGGCTCGATGGGATTTCCACCCTTGGCCTCACCGCCGGGGCATCCGCACCAGAAAAACTGGTGCGCGAGGTGGTCGATCGCATCAGCCAATGGCGCGATGTCACCGAGCATACGATTATGGCGGCAGAGGAGAAAATGGTCTTCAAACTGCCGCGCCAGCTGACTGAATAGCGGGCGAGCACACGCAATGGCCGTTTACACGCATCTGGGCGCTGAAGACCTTGCCGAGCTGATTGGCCATTATGACGTGGGCGATCTGGTTTCGGCAAAGGGCATTGCCGAGGGAGTCTCCAACTCGAACTGGCTGATCGAGACCAGCGGGACCGGCAAAGGGCGCGAACGCTTCATCCTTACCATGTATGAACGCCGGATCGATGTGGCCGAGCTGCCCTTTTTCCTTGGTTTGCTCGATCATCTGGCCGATGCTGGCTGCCCTGTTCCGCGCACTATCCATGACCGCGAAGGCGCAAGTTTCCGGCTGGTCGACGGCAAATCGGTCGCACTGATCGAATATTTACCGGGTGTCTCGGTCGATCAACCCACCCCGCAGCAGGCGCTCAGCGTGGGCAAGGCTTTGGCGCAAATCCATCTCGCAGCAGGCAATTTCGCGCAGTTTCGCGCACAATCGCTTGGCCTTGCGGAATGGCGGAGAGTGATCGAGGCATGTGGAGCCGATGCGCTCGCCTCGATTGATCCCGCCTTGCCTAACGTATGCGAGGCCGAGCTGGATTTTCTCGCCGACAATTGGCCTTCGGACCTGCCCCAAGGGGTGGCGCATTGCGATCTCTTCCCCGACAATGTGCTGATGCTGGGCGATGAGGTTAGCGGCCTCATCGACTTCTATTTCGCGGCCAATGACTATTTCGCCTATGACTTAGCAGTCACCCATGCCGCATGGTGCTTTGAACGCAGCACCGGCGCGTTCCGTAGTGATATCGCCGAAGCGCTGATTCGCGGCTACGAACAGGAAAGGCGGCTGAGCGAGCAAGAAAGGCAGGCCCTTCCCATTTTGGCACGCGGCGCGTCTATGCGCTTTATTTCCTCACGCGCAGATGATTGGCTTAATTCACCTCAGGATGCATTGGTTGTTCACAAGGACCCGATGGAATTCGTGAAGAGATTGGACTTTTACAAGAGCTGCGACGCGAAGACCTTTGCGTAAAATACCAGCCGGTGGCACATTATTCTTATGAAACGGATCGAAATTTATACTGACGGCGCCTGTAAAGGGAATCCGGGACCAGGCGGCTGGGGCGTTTTGCTGCGCATGGGCACGCATGAGAAAGAGCTTTCGGGCGGCGAGGCAGACACCACCAACAACCGGATGGAAATGACCGCGGTGATCCGCGCGCTCGAGGCGCTGATCGAACCTTGCGAGATCCAGCTTTATTCCGACAGCAAATATGTGCTCGACGGAATGACCAAATGGATCGAGGGCTGGCAAAAGCGCGGCTGGATCAATGCCAGCAAGAAGCCAGTGCGCAATGCCGACCTATGGCACGAGCTGATCGACCAATCGGCTGACCACCAGATCGAATGGAACTGGGTCAAGGGGCACGATGGCCATCCCGATAATGAGCGGGTTGACCGGCTAGCGAGCGATGCCGCGGACGAACAAGTTCGGGCCCTCACCGAAGCTGAAGAGCTCAGCGAAGAATAGTCTCAGCCCACAAAAAAGCCGAGCGCCCGTTGGGGCACCCGGCTCTTTCGTTGAATCTGAGGACAGCTTAGCTGTTGTCGACCACATCGGCGCCAGGGCCGTTCTTCTTGATCGAATCAATCGCGTTTTGCGCGGATGATTTGCTGCTGTAACCCTGCGTCGAGAACATCACTTCGCTGTTGTAGCTGAAGCGCACGCGAAATTCGCCCGACTTGTCTTTGTAGATTTCGAAATGGTGACCCATTGGTTTTCTCCCTCGATGGTGGTGCTAGTTTACATTTACAGCTTTTGGGCGAAACTTCTAGCGAAACCGTGCTGGATCATAGCGCTTGTAACAAATGTTAACCGTCATACTATCAGTGGCTTGGCCGAGTAGTCTTTGCGCCATCAGCCGCGCTGCAGCGGGCGCGGTCTGGATTCCGAAACCGCCTTGCCCCGCAAACCATGCGAAGGCGGGCTGATCGCGGTCCCGACCGTAAACAGGCAAGCGATCGGGGGCAAAACTGCGCAGGCCCGCCCATTTGCGCTCGACATGCTCGATAGGCCAGTCGACGACTTGCTCGAAACGGTGGAGCGCTGTGGCCACGTCCAATTCCTCAGGCGCTGCATCGCACGGTTCGCTGGGGATCTCGTCATGTGGGCTAAGCCAAATGCGCCCTGCTTCCGGCTTGAAATAGAAGCCGCCATTGATGTCGAGCACCAGCGGCATATCGGCGGGCGGCTGCGGCGCGACCCGCAATTGCGCCACGGTGCGTCGCTTTGGCTCGATCCCAATCGGTGCAATGCCGGATTTCATCGCCACCTCGTCGGCCCATGCCCCTCCTGCATTGACGAGCGTGCGTGCACGCACTTGCTCGCCCGAGACGCAGGCAATGTCCCAAACACCGTCTGTATGCGACGCCTCGGCCAGTCGCGAGCGCACCATCATTGGCACATCTGCCTTGGTCAAAGCTTTGAGGTAGTGGGCATGTAGCCCCGCCACATCAATATCTGCGCAGGCAGGCTCCCACACCGCATCCACCCAATCGCTTTTGAGATGCGGCACTTTGCGCGCAAGCTTTGCCCCACCCAGCCGCTCGATCGTTGCGCCTGTCCCAACGAAAGTCTGCATGAACTGTTCGAGTGCATCATGGTCGCTCTTTTGGCCAATGTAGAGCGCACCGCGCGCGGTCAAAAAGCCGCCCGCTTCCAAGAAAGGCCCCGAAGCCAGCGTCAGCGGGACAATTTCAGGGCCGCCATAGCACTCTTCCCAAAAAGCAGCAGAACGCCCCGTCGCATGATAGCCCGGCGCATCCTCGGCCTCGAGCACGATCACGCGGGCATGCGGAGCCAGTTCAGCCGCCAAGCTTGCGCCCGCCATCCCCGCACCAATGACGGCAAAATCGTAGATCGACGCGCTCATCAGGCCTTATCGCTACCTTTACGCGGTGCGGCGCGGTCCAAAAATGCATCCACTTCATCGAGCAAGCGGCCGCGCACCTCGTCGACCTCGCGCAGGATTTCGTGGCGCGCTTCGAAGCCAAATTTGACGAACTCCCCCTTGGGAAAACGCTGCGCTGCCTTCACGCAGCTTTTGTGGTTCACCAATTTATCAAAACTGGTCGAGGCGATGAATATGGGTGTTTGCACGGCCTCCATCGCGCCGGTGCGTTCGATCACTGCGATAGAGGCATAAGCACGCTCAACCCAGCCCCAGCTGCCCGGCCCCATCACCAGCTCGGGGCGATGATCACGCCAAAACAGCTCGTCTTCATAACGCTCGGTATCGTGGGTGAGCAGCAATATGCGGTGTTTGGGTACCTCGCCCGGTTTCTCGCTCCACTTCCAGGCCGGACGCTTGGGATTGCCTAATCTGAGCATCGCCTTGGCAGCGCCGTGCAATATATGCAGCGGCAGGCGCGGCCCAACCATCCGCAGCATAGGTGCGACCAGAACGACCGCATCGGGTGCAACCTTCTTTTCGACCAAAGCGCGCGTGACCAGATGGCCGCCCATCGAATGCGCTGCCAGAATATGCGGGCCAGGCGTGCTTGCCACCCACTCGCTCCAGATCGCCTCCAGATCATCAATCCAGACCGAAAAGTCAGAGATGTGTCCGGTAACCGCGTCATCGCCAAGCCGGCCCGATCCCGCCTGCCCGCGCCAATCGCCAGAGGTTACACGCCAGCCCTTGCGGTGCCATTCGTCCAGCGTTTCGAGATATTTTTCGTAATTGTCACCGCGACCGGGAAAGAACAGGATCGAACCGCGCGGATTGTCTGGCGAAGCGCCGGGCCAATCAATCCGGCGCAGGGCAAAACCATCGCTCGCATGCCAATGCGCCTCGCTCGCATGCGTAGGAATAGCGCGCCGATCGAACGCTTTTTCCGCTGCATTGCCGCCTTGGTTCATGAATTACCCTTCGCCTTGGTTACTTTTTAGTAAGCGATACACACTAGCAGTGGCTCAACAAGGGGAAACCAGTTTTCGCGTTAGGGGCCATACGTTGACCGACTATCTACAGTTTGCACTGCTGGGCGGCTTGGCACTGGCGCTTATCTATGCGGCGTTTACGGATATCAAAAGCCGTACAATCTCCAACCATCTCAATTTGGGCATTGCGCTATGCGCGCCGCTGTTCTGGTGGGCGAGCGGGGTCGATCTGTGGCCTGGTATCGCCATCCATTTGGGTGTGGCTGTTGCAACATTTGCAGTCACCGCCGGCCTGTTTGCCATAAAAATGATGGGCGGCGGCGATGTTAAATTGTTAACCGCCCTTGCCCTTTGGATCGAGCCAAGCTGGTTCGTCCAGCTGATCATCATCATGGCCATCGCAGGCGGTGTTTTGACAATCCTTATGGGCGCTTACCACTTTATGAAGCGCCAACGCGACCGGCTCAAGATTCCTTATGGAGTCGCCATCGCATTCGCCGGGCTGTGGGTCCTTTCGATCCATTATCTGCCCACACTCACAACATCAAATGTAACGGGATGAACCTGATTTTAACCAGTCGGGTCCTAAGCATGTCAATCATACCCGCCCGCTAACCATTAGGGCTGAATGAAGGGGCTAGAAGAGCCATGGATAGGAAGAAGCTTGTATTGCTGCTTGGAGCGCTGATCATCGCGATCGGCACCGCATTCGCAGCGCGGAGCATGTTTGCAGGTGGGCCCGCCCCCGAAGCAGAAGCCGCGCCAGTTCCACAAGGACCCAAGGTGCTCGTTGCAAACCGTGCGCTGCCAACCGGCACAATCGTTACGGCTGATGCAATGGGTTACCAGCAATGGCCTGAAGAGCTTGTGCAGGATGCATACTTCATTGATGGCGAATCGGACATCTCCCAGCTTTTGGGAACTGTTGTGCGCCATCCGATCACAGCTGGTGAGCCAGTGACCCAAGGTTCTTTGGTGAGCCCTGGCGACCGCGGCTTCCTTGCTGCGGCATTGGGCCCAGGCATGCGCGCTGTGACCGTTCCTGTATCTGCCAAGACCGGCGTTGCTGGCTTCGTCTTCCCGGGCGACCGCGTTGACATCGTATTGACCCAGACAATCAAAGGCGATGAAGGCCAGGCATTGAAAGCGGCTGAAACGGTTCTTCGCAACCTACGTGTTCTGGCGACAGACCAACGCACAACGCAAAAGACAACCGAGAATGGCAAGACTGTTGTTCGCGCCTTCCGTACAGTCACTTTGGAAGTAACGCCAAAGCTTGCTGAAAAGGTTGCGGTTGCTCAAACTCTCGGCACGATCAGCCTCGCGCTGCGCTCGATTGCTGACAATCAGGCCGAGCTCGACAAGGCTATTGCTTCAGGCGACATCAAAATCCCTGACGATGCGAGCCCTGAAGAAGAAGAGCGTATCCTTGCAGCTGCGATGAGCAAGCCGATTGACAAGGGCACGACTTTCTCGACCGGCGGCGATGTATCGCGCTTCCAGCGTAAGAGCATGCCGAAGCAAGGCGGCGGCAAAGAAGTTCGCACTCCGCCAGCAATGGGCGTTCCTGCCAAAGTCAACGGTGCACCTGTTGCGCGCGGACCATCTGTTCGCGTCACTCGCGGCAAGAACACCCAGCAAGTCCCCGTAGGTTCGGGCGCTGCTGCAAACAACCTGCTCAACCAAGGCGCCGGCAATGTCAAAGACGCGGGTAACACCGTGCCTGTGGCTGGCGCAGCGTTGATACGGTGAGGGGGCCGACATGCGGATCACTAACACAAATCCAGCGCCAAAAGCGCTGAACGGGACTCAAATGAGGGGCAAGACCATGAAACGCAGTCTGACTGCTAAATTGCTGCTAGCCAGCCTTGCTGCGGTACCGCTGGCAAGCGCACCGGTTAGCGTTGTCAATGCGCAATCGATCGATCGTCCTTCACAGGATATCGCAATCTCTATCGGACGCGGCGAGTTGATCTCGGTGCCTGGCCGGATGGCTGATGTCTTTATCGCAGATGATGGGATTGCTGACGTTCAGATCAAATCGCAGCGCCAGCTCTACATCTTTGGTAAAGCAGGCGGTGAGACCACAATCTATGCCAGCAACTCTGCCGGTGATGTGATCTGGTCTGCCAACATCCGTGTCGGCAACAATATCTCCAGCGTTGACCAAATGCTCGCGCTGGCCATGCCGCAAGCAAAGGTTTCGGTCGCCACAATGGGCACCAACACCGTTTTGCTGACCGGCACCGTTGCTGCCCCAGAAGATGCGGCCGAGGCTCAGCGCCTTGTCCAAGCCTTCTTGGGCGACGACACCAATGTCATCACGCGACTGAAGACAGCCACGCCTTTGCAGGTTAATCTGCAAGTGCGCTTTGCTGAAGTCAGCCGCTCGCTGGTTCGCCAAATCGGAACAAGCTTGACCACGATTGATGGTTCAGGCGGCGTTTCTTTCGGTGTTGCACGGGGCCGTGAAGGCTTCTCCAACCAGTTCACCGTAAACTCTGGCCTTGCCGCTGGCCGTGAGCTGACCGTTACGGTCCCAGATGTGAACAATCCGGGGCAGTTCGTCGAGATCCCAGGATCATCGGTCAATCAACTGGTCGGCAGCAGCACTTTCGGTATCGCCAGCAGCTTCTTGGGCCTTGATCTTTTGGGCGCTCTTGACCTTGGCGAAACACACGGTCTGGCAACGACATTGTCGACGCCGAACCTGACCGCCCTTTCAGGTGAGTCTGCGGATTTCCTCGCCGGTGGCGAGATTCCCATCCCTACCTCTGCTGGACTGGGCGCAACTGCGATTGAATATCGCCAGTTCGGTGTGAGCTTGAGCTACACACCAACGGTTCTTGCCAATGGCCGGATCTCACTGCGGGTTCGCCCTGAGATTTCCGAGCTGTCCAACGCTGGCGCCATTGAAGTTGACGGATTTTCAATCCCCGCCTTCACCACGCGCCGGGCAGAGACAACGATTGAGCTGGGCTCTGGCCAAAGCTTCATGATCGCTGGTCTGCTTAGCAACAGCGCTCAGAAAACTCTGGCAAAAACGCCGGGTGCAGCAGACGTTCCGATCCTTGGAAACCTGTTCCGCTCACGGTCGTTCAACAAGGGCGAAACCGAGCTTGTTATCGTTGTGACACCGTATTTGGTCAAGCCTGTGAACGCGAATGAGATCAAGCTGCCAACCGACGGTTTCCGCACGGCCAACGAAGCTCAAGAAATGCTCGGCTTCCGTAGCCATGCCGGTAAATCGGGCCAAGCACGCCCAACTCCAACAGCGACCACACCATCGGACAATACGCCCGACGTGAGCGCAGTGGATCCGACCGCCGTCGTGCCGGGCAATTCGCCCGCCCCGCGTCAGGCAAGTGACAAACCCAAAACCAAGGACCGCCGCGCAGAAACGCCGGCACCTGGTTTCAGCCTCTAACGGTAAGGAAGGTAAGACAGATGTCCTTCGCAAATAATAGCAAGCTGGCCAAAACACCAGCCCTTGCACTTGCCATCACGCTCGGCTTGGGCGTGGCAGGCTGTAGCGGTATGCCCGACAATCAGAGCCTCTATTCGACCAATCAACCGGTCGTAGAGCGCCAGAACTACACCTTTGACGTGCGTTCTGCCCAAAGCGGGATGAATATCTCCGAGCAGCAGCGTGTCGCAGCATGGTTTGACTCGCTTGAACTTGGTTATGGTGACCGGGTTTCAATCGACGATCCGATGGCCAGCAGCGCCACTCGCGATGCGATTGCCAAACTGGCTGAGCGCCACGGTGTGCTGATCGAAGACGGCGCACCTGTAACGCAAGGTTATGTCCAACCGGGCAACGCCCGCATTGTTGTAACCCGCTCGAAGGCTTCGGTTCCCGGATGCCCGAACTGGGACGACAAATCGGACGTCAACTTCCACAACGCCACATCCAAAGGATATGGCTGTGCAACCAACAGCAATCTGGCTGCGATGGTCGCTAACCCCGAAGACCTTATCCAAGGTCAAAAAGGCGCGGGTGAAACGGTCATCATGAGCGGCACAAAAGCCATCGATAGCTTCCGCGATCGCGCACCTTCCGGCAACGGCGGTGACGTGGCTGGCGGCGGCGGCACCGGCGGAGGTAACTAATCATGAATGCTCCTTGGAAATCCGGAATGCCTGGCAATCGCGACCCGTTCGCGGCCTATATCTGCGACGACACAGCGCTGGACGTTCTGCGTCCAGTGGTAATCGAGCTCGGCTGGCAGCCTGAAAAGTGCAACAAGGGCGGATTGCGCAATGCGATCCAATCGCTCTCTGTAAGCGCCAGCCCGAACATCCTGCTTGTCGATCTGTCGGAAAGCGGTGACCCGCTCAACGATATCAACGCTCTGGCTGAGGTTTGCGAACCTGGCACCGTTGTGATCGCGATCGGGCAAGTCAATGACGTGCGTCTGTATCGCGATCTGCTCGCGAGCGGCATTCACGACTATCTGCTCAAGCCTCTTTCTGCTGGCCAGTTGCGCGATGCGCTCAACCAGGCACAGGCCGTTTTTACCACGCCGAAAAACAGCGATGGCGAGGTTGTTCAGCACCATGTTTCAACTGCGGTGGTCGGTTCGCGCGGAGGCGTTGGCGCCTCAACGCTCGCCACGTCGCTGGCATGGCTGTTCAGCACCGAGCATGATGCGGCGACCGCATTGCTCGATCTGGATGTGCATTTCGGAACCGACGCGCTCGCGCTCGACCTTGAGCCTGGCCGCGGTCTGACCGATGCCATCGACAACCCCAGCCGCATCGACGGCCTGTTCATCGAGCGCGCAATGATCCGCGCCAATGACAAGCTTTCGATTCTGTCGGCTGAGGCTCCGATCAACTCTCCGCTCATGACCGATGGCGCTGCCTTCGTTCAGCTGGAAGAGGAATTCCGTCAGGCTTTCGAGATGACCGTGATCGATCTTCCGCGCAACATGCTCATCAACTTCCCGCAAGTGCTGGGTGATGTGAACGTGGTGCTGCTGACAACGGACATGACGCTGGCTTCGGCCCGCGACACCATCCGCATCCTCAGCTGGCTCAAGACTCACGCTGCTCATGCGCACCCGCTGGTTATCGCCAATAAGGTGCAAGCCGGTGTGAGCGAGATCAGCAAAGCGGACTTTGAAGCTTCGATTGAACGTCAGATCGATTTCACGATCCCTTATGACGCGAAAGCTGCGGCCAATTCTGCAAAGCTTGGCCAAACCTTTGTTGAAGCAAACAAAAACAGCAAGGCTTCGGCTGTCATCAAACAGCTTGGCGAGCGCGTAATGGGCGCAAGCGAAGAAGATTTGGCACAGGCTGATGGTCAGAAGAAATCGCTCTTGGGCAATTTCGATCTGAAATCGCTGCTGGTCAAAAAAGACAAGTCAAAGGCTTCGGCTGAAACGGCTGCGTAACCAAACGGCCGATGGGTTTGGCTCTTAACCGGGCCAAATCCGTTCCCGGTCACCCTGTTTTGAATGATAGAGAAAGGCGACAATAGGCGATGAGCACAATGCAATTCTTGCTTATTGGTGTTGGCGTGTTCGGGCTGATTGTCATCGGCTACATGCTGCTAACCGGCGTTTCGCCGGCTAAAGAGGGCCAGCGACGGCTCCAGCAGCTGCGCTATCGTCATTCCGAAAGCACCGACACCAAAGTTGAATCGCAACTCAAGAAGGCGATTGCAGCGCGTAAGCCCAAGGCCCACAAGGTCGCTGGCTCTGCTTCCAAGCTTGAAGCTTTGGCAGTGCGGCTCGACCGGACCGGGAAAGGCTGGACCGTGTCGCAATACTTTTATGCGTCGCTGGGATTGGCGCTGCTGATCGCTGTTCCGGTCTTCCTGCAATCGGGCGCTTTCCTGCTTGCAATAGGTATCGGTCTGGTGATCGGCGCAGGTTTGCCGCATCTGGTCGTAGGCTTCTTCATCAACAAGCGGACCAATGATTTCAACTCGAAATTCCCAGACGGGATCGAGCTGCTCGTTCGTGGTTTGCGCTCTGGCCTTCCCGTGACCGAAACACTGGCGGTTGTCGCACAAGAAGTGCCCGGCCCTGTCGGGATCGAGTTCAAAGGCATTGTCGAGCGGATCAAGATCGGCCGTACAATGGAGGAAAGCTTGCAGGAAACAGCTGACCGGCTGGGCATTCCTGAGTTCAACTTCTTCTGTATCACGCTGGCCATTCAGCGCGAGACAGGCGGTAACTTGGCAGAGACATTGTCGAACCTGGCAGACGTTCTGCGCAAGCGGTCGCAGATGAAGCTGAAGATTAAAGCGATGAGTTCGGAATCGAAAGCTTCCGCTTACATCGTGGGCTCATTGCCCTTCATCGTCTTCGGCATGATCTGGTGGATCAACCCGTCTTATATCGGCGGATTCTTTACCGATGATCGCCTCATCGTTGCTGGCATTGGCGGCGCGGTGTGGATGTCGATTGGCGGATTTATCATGGCCAAAATGGTCAATTTCGAGATTTGAGCGAGGCAGAGGCACAATGATTAACAGCCAACCTGGCCCAACGCTTCTCGGTTTCGACGTCATCCTCGTCGGTACCGCGCTTGCTGGAATCGCTGCTTTTGCGGTGATCCTGGCGATCTATGCTGCGGTGACCGTGAAAGATCCGATGGCCAAGCGCGTCAAAGCGCTCAACGAACGCCGCGAAGAACTCAAAGCGGGCATTGTCACGGCCAGCGCGAAGAAACGCGCGAGCCTTGTTCGCAAGACCGACACGACCGATGCGATGAAGGAAAGACTGGAGGGGATGAAAGTCCTCCAGGAAAGCCAGATCGCCGACATCGAGCAGAAGCTGGCCTATGCTGGCTATCGCAACAAGGAACTGGCGGTCATCGTCATCACCTTGCGGATGATCCTGCCGGTGGTTTTGGGTGTTGCCGGTTTCTTGATGATCTATGTCATCGATTATTTTCCCGATTGGGGTGGTATCAAGCGGCTTGGTGCGCTTAGCGCGCTTGTCTTTGCAGGCTACAAAGGCCCTGAGATTTTCCTTTCGAACAAGGCGGGCAAACGCACGAAAGAAATCCAAAAAGGTCTTCCCGATGCGCTCGACCTTCTGGTTATCTGCGCAGAGGCTGGTCTTACCGTTGATGCTGCGTTCAACCGCGTCGCCAAGGAATTGGGCCGCGCCTATCCCGAGCTGGGTGATGAATTCGCCCTTACCGCGATTGAGCTGTCTTTCCTCAACGAGCGTAAGAACGCTTTCGACAATCTTGCCTATCGCGTTGATCTGGATGCGGTTCGCGGCGTTGTTACAACGATGGTGCAGACAGAGCGCTATGGTACGCCGCTGGCATCAGCCTTGCGGGTTCTTTCAGCTGAATTCCGCAACGAGCGGATGATGCGCGCGGAAGAGAAAGCTGCGCGTTTGCCAGCGATTATGACCGTGCCGCTGATCCTGTTCATTCTGCCAGTGCTGTTCATCGTGATCCTTGGCCCTGCAGCCTGCTCGATCTCCGATGCCTTCGCTGACGATGGCCCTACTAAGGCCTAGGCTGCAGAGCACTCAACCAAATAAGAAGGGGCGGGAATTTCCTGCCCCTTTTTCGTTGGGCGCATGACGTGGAAACGCCAAGCTATTTGCGCAGCTTGTCCTGCAAATTGCTGGTCTGATCATAGACGCGTTGCAAAATCGATTGCAGCAGGCGTAGCTCATCGGGTTCAATCGCCGCGAAGATATCAGCTTCAATTGCCCTAGCAAGCGACATGACCTCGCGATGTATAATCCGCCCTTCTTCGGTGAGCGCAAGCAAGTGCGAGCGGCCGTCACGCGAATTGGGTTCGCGCGCAATCAGGCCGCGTTCCGCCAGAACTTTACACGCGCGGTTCACAGCCACCTTATCCATCAAGGTTTGCTCGGTCAGTTGCCGCTGCGTCGCAGTCCCGACATCGCCAAGGATAGCCATCACCCGCCAATCGGTGATTTTAAGCCCGAATCGTGCCTGA
The DNA here is from genome assembly GCA_938009055.1 of uncultured Altererythrobacter sp. Taxonomy (GTDB): domain Bacteria; phylum Pseudomonadota; class Alphaproteobacteria; order Sphingomonadales; family Sphingomonadaceae; genus Erythrobacter. The sequence goes on along the minus strand of CALLIO010000275.1, from coordinate 150 downwards.
TAGCGCACGGCAATCAGCCGGCTCACCGCGTTCGAGGTCACCGACAATTGATAGGGCATAAAGTCAGCCAGCGGGCCGAAGTCCCCTAAGTCATTGTTCTGGTTTCCCTTGTCCATGACTCTGGCTTCTAGAGATACCGGAGTGAATGGC
>CALLIO010000274.1 GCA_938009055.1 uncultured Altererythrobacter sp. | reverse complement strand
GCAATGCCGCTTCGCAGAACGCGCGGATCAAGTCCACATCCTTGACGCCTGGTTCGCTTTCCACGCCCGATGACGTGTCGACCAATTCAGCGCCAGTTGCGCGGATTGCCTCGCCCACATTCTGCGCGGTCAATCCGCCTGCCAGCGCCCATGGGACCTGATGCTGATGCCCGTTCAAAAGCTCCCAGCGGAAGGTTTCTCCATTGCCGCCGGGCAGCGCCTTTGCCGGAGCATCGAACAGAAGCCGGTCGAGCTTGCCGATGAATTTGGCAGAGCGCTGCAAAGTGCCTGCATCTTTCAGACCCAAAGCCTTCCAGCATTCAACCTTCATTTTTTCACGCACGAGGGCGATCCATTCGGGTGTCTCGCGGCCATGGAACTGGATGATATCGGGACGGACTTTGGCAATGGCTTCACCCATCACGGGAATTTCCGCATTGACGGTGAGCAGCACAACCTTCGCCCGCGCACCGACATGCTTGCGCAGCGCTGCAGCCTCTTCCAAAGAGACATGGCGCGGGCTTGGCTCGAAATGGACAAGCCCGATATGGGTCGCGCCCGCATCAATCGCCGCGTCGATAGTCTCAGGCGTCGAAAGCCCGCAAATCTTGATATGGGTCGTCATGGATCGGCCTTAGATGGTCATCGTTTTCTGGTATAGTGAGAAATACTTGTGAACGCGGCGATTTTACCTATTCTCGGCGCAATTGGGGGTTTCTGTATGCGTACCTTGGCTTTTGTTTTTGCACCGCTTGCCGTGTTTCTAGGGGCCTGCAATCCGGTCGCCAATTTTGAAGAGGGCGGCAAGTCGGTCGAGCGTTGGCAGGAGCTCTACAATGCTGGCGATAGGGACCGGCTGTGGGGCATGACCGGCAAAGAGTTTCGCGAGGTGACGAGCCGCGAACAGCTCAACGACCTCTACACTGTTGTCTCAGCCCGGATGGGCAAGGTTCAATCCTCCGAGCGCAGCGGTTTCAACGTCAATTCAACACCGGCTGGAACCAGGACAGTGATCGGCATGAACACCCAGTTCGAGCAGGGCGAGGGGACGGAAACCTTTACCTTCATCGGGCAGGGCGAGGATATGAAAGTGATTGGCTGGACCGTGAACTCGCCGCGCCTGACACTTACGCCAGATGATGTCGCCGATGAATTGGAGAAAGGCGAATAGCGCCTGTTTAAAGCGTTGCCTCGATAGCGCGCGCAGCGGCGGCGGGATCAGGTGCTTTTGAAATAGGCCGCCCGATCACCAGCACGCTGGCGCCATCATCGCGCGCTTGGCGCGGGGTCACGACCCGCTTTTGATCGCCCACGCTGGCCCCTGCGGGGCGTAGGCCGGGCACGACGAAGAAGCCGTTTTTCCATTGCCGGTGCACTTCGCCCACTTCCTTGCCCGAGCATACAATCCCGTCGAGGCCCGCACTTTCAGCGAGTTCTGCCAAACGCATAACCTGATCATGCGCATTGCCGCCAATACCGGTCGCGCTCATATCGCGCTCGTCCAGACTGGTGAGCATAGTGACGGCAACGACTTTGCACCCATCAGCGGCTGCTGCCTTCGCATCTTCCATCATCGCGCGTCCGCCGCTGGCGTGGACGGTGACGATTTTGGGCTCGAGCACATGGACAGCCTGCATCGCGCCTGCGACCGTATTGGGGATGTCGTGAAACTTCAGATCGAGGAAGATCGGCAGACCCATATGCGCAATCTCGTGCACGCCGTGATGGCCATGGGTGCAGAAAAATTCGAGGCCCAATTTGACCCCGCCAATATGCGATTTGACCTTCTCGAGCAGAGCCTTTCCCGGAGCGAGCGAGGGTACATCAAGCGCGAGATAGACCGGATTGCTCATGAGGTCGCATCGCCCGCAGGTTTCAGCGTATCACCCTTGGCCGCTGGATCGGGCGTTGGCGCAGCCGAAGTTGAGCCGGGATTATGGCGCGACAAAGCCGCCGAACGCGCTGCATTCTCCAATGTCGCAATGCGCCGCTCCAGCCGCCATTTGGTGCCGCGCAGCAGCATCCATGTTGGCACCATGCCAAGCAGGAAAGAGACGATCACAACGGCTGGCAAGCGCGTATCCCACACAAGGTTGGACCAAATATGCACCGTTGCTCGCTCGTCCCAATTGGCAAAGGAGAACAATGCGACGGCGACAAGCACCACAATCCAGATCAATGTGCGGACGATTTGCATAATTCTCTCTACCCCGGTGACTTTTTCAAGACGCAGCGGAAATTGAACCTTTTTGGCCGCTGAGTCCAGCGCACCTTAATGGCTTTGCGATCAAGTGAAGACGCGTGCGAAGATCGTTTCGACATGCTTCATGTGATAATCGAGGTCGAATTTTTCTTCGATCTCGGTTTCGCTAAGCGCGGCGGTCACTTCCTCATCACCCTTGAGCAATTCGAGCAGCGATAGCTTGCCGTCCGATTCCCAAACCTTCATCGCATTGCGCTGGACAAGGCGGTAAGCATTGTCGCGGGTCACGCCTGCTTGAGTGAGCGCAAGCAGCACGCGCTGTGAATGGATCAGCCCACCCATGCGGTCCATGTTGGACTGCATCCGCTTTGGATAGATGAGCAATTTGTCGACTACGCCGGTCAGGCGCTTCAGCGCAAAGTCGAGCGTGATTGTCGCATCGGGTCCAATAAAGCGTTCAACCGAAGAGTGCGAAATGTCGCGCTCGTGCCACAAAGCCACATTTTCCAGTGCTGGCAGGGCATAGCCGCGGATCATGCGCGCTTGGCCGGTGAGGTTTTCTGTGAGGATCGGGTTGCGCTTATGCGGCATGGCAGAGGAGCCTTTTTGCCCCGGCGCGAAATATTCCTCTGCCTCCAAAACTTCGGTGCGCTGCAAATGGCGCACTTCTACCGCCAACCGCTCGATCGAGCTGGCAATGACGGCAAGCACGGAAAAGAACATCGCATGGCGGTCGCGCGGAATCACTTGGGTGGAGACAGGCTCCACTGTCAGGCCAAGTTTCTCAGCGACATATTCTTCGACCGCAGGGTCGATATTGGCGAAAGTGCCAACCGCGCCGGATACTGCACAGGTCGCAATCTCTTCGCGCGCTGCCACCAGCCGTTTTTTGCAGCGATCAAATTCGGCATAGGCCTGAGCCAGTTTCAATCCGAAGGTCACAGGCTCTGCATGGATGCCGTGGCTACGCCCGATAGTCGGCGTAAATTTATGCTCTTCTGCGCGCTTCTTGATCGCGGCGAGTAGATCATCGAGATCGGCCAGCAAAATGTCAGAGGCCCGCGCCAATTGCACGGCGAGCGTGGTGTCGAGCACATCGGAAGAGGTCATGCCCTGATGCATAAAGCGCGCTTCGGGGCCGACTTGTTCGGCAACCCAATCGAGGAACGCGATCACATCATGCTTGAGCACAGCTTCCTTGGCGTCAATTGCCTCGACATCCACCTTGGGATCTGTGTTCCACCAATCCCACAGCGCCTTGGGGCCACTTTCGGGAACGACGCCCAAATCTGCCAGCTTTTGTGTCGCATGCGCCTCGATCTCGAACCAAATCCGATATTTCGATTCCGGCTCCCAAATCGCGGTCATTTCGGGGCGGGCGTAGCGGGGGACCATGTGTAGCGACTCCAAAGTAGTGTTGGGTGTGTGCCTGCGCGGCTTAGCCGAGCGAGAAAGCAATTCAAGGTCTGGAGGAAAGCTGCTTGCGGATAGCTGTTTCGTGCAAGGCCCAATAGCGCCTGATTGAAACACCTAGGCAAACTCAATGTTTGACTAAAAGAGGGCGGGTGATAGCGTCTTGGCCAACCGGTTTAGGGGCAAACATTAATGACGATGCGCTGCGTTCAACTTTCTCTTTCTGCACTCTTGCTGGCTTCGGCAAGCACGGCCTTTGCAGGTGAGGAGCCGCTATATGAACCGGCGCCCGATTGGGTTGAGCCAAGCACAGTGAATGCGGCATCGCGCGACAATTCATCGCCGTTGGTTTTGCTGGGTCAGCAAGCACGGATCGAAACAGGGCGGCTGTGGACCTATTCCGAATTTGTAGTGGCGCTCGATTCGCCAGAAGCGCTTAATCAATTCGGCACGCTTCAGGCTGGTTGGCTGCCCGACAAGGGTGATCTCATCATCCACGAGGCGGTTTTGCTGCGCGATGGCAAGGAAATCAGCCTGCTTGACGGGGAAACACAATTCGAAGTCCTGCGGCGCGAGCGGCGGCTCGAATCGCGCATGCTCGATGGCCAACTGACGGCAACCATGCCGGTCGCCGGCGCGCAATTGGGCGATCTTTTGCGGCTTACCTATTCGGTTACCAATTCGGATCAGGCGCTGGGCAAAGAGGTGCAATGGCAAACGGGCCTGTTCACCAAACCATTTCCGTTGGGCGATGGCTATGTCTCTATCAGCTGGCCCAAGGATATGCCGGTTTCCACCGCGATCATGGGCAAGGCCGATCTCAGTCCGCCCCAACTAAACGGCGATCATATGGAATGGCGCGCTTCTATGCCGCTGCCCGAACAAGATCAAAAGCCAGGCAATGCGCCGCTGCGCTATATGCTCAGTCCGGCAATGCAGGTGACGACCTATGCCGACTGGCAGGCGGTCTCGCGCTCGATGGCGCCGCACTATGAGATTGCAGGCGCGATTGGGCCAGGAAGCGAGCTTGCCAAGGAAGTGGCCCGTATCAAAGCATCCAGCGATGATCCGCTCGACCAGATGGCAGCATCCCTTGCCATGGTGCAAGAACAGGTGAGCTATCTGCTGGATGGCTTGAATGGCGGAAATTACCTGCCGCAAATGCCTGATGATACTTGGGAAAAGCGCTTTGGCGATTGCAAGGCGAAGTCTGTCTTGCTCCATGCGATCTTGCAGGAATTGGGCCTCGATTCCGAAGTTGTGCTGGTGCGCACGCAGGCCGGAGACGCGCTGCCCGATCTGGCACCGATGCCGGGCAATTTTGATCATATGATTGTTCGCGCTGAAGTGGATGGCGAGACCTTCTGGCTCGATGGCACGATGACCGGGACGCGCCGCGACACGATGTATTCCGTGCCGCGCTTCTTCTATGCACTGCCGCTTCGCGCCGAGGGGGCTGATCTGGTCGAGATGGAGGAGCGCGCGCTGCTCTCTCCCGATCGTTCGATTAAGCTGACGCTCGATCACAGCGCCGGCATTCGCGTGCCAGCTCTGTTTGATCTGACGGTCGAGTATCGCGGAGCAATGGGTTCGCAATGGCGCGCTGTGGCAGAGCAGTCCGATCTCGATCAGCAAGAAGATGCGGTCGAGAACGCTGTGCTGGGCTTGGTCGGTTCCGGCGAAGTCACCGACTACACCGTCGCCTATGACATTGATAGCGGGCTGGCGCGGATCAAGGCGCAAGGCTTTGCGGAAAGCAGCTTCAAGCGCGAGCGGGCGATTTTTCAGATGGTCGCCCCATCGCAGCCCGCCCGCAGCGTCAACTTCAACGCAGACCGTGCGCGCAAGGCGTGGCGCGATGTTCCCTTGCGGCTCAACGGTCCCAATTACTTCGCCACCGATCTGGAAATCCTGTTGCCGGAAGAACGCAGCGAATTCAGCGTCAGAGGCCGCTTGGATGTGGACGAGATTATCGGCGGGGTCGAGATCAAGTCCAAGAGCGCGCTGGAAGGCAATCGCTTTACCCTCACGCAATCCACCCGCAGTCTGCAACGCGAATTGCCAGCGGCCGACATTGCCGATGCGAAGCGCGCGATTACGCGGTTGGGTAGGGCGCTTCCCAAAATCCAGAGCGGGCGTGATGTGCGCCGCGAATGGGAATATGCGGGCAAGAACGCCAAGCTGCTTGCCCCGATCAAATCGGCTTTCGATACGATTGTCGCCGATGCTGATAGCAATGAAGAGCGGGTCTATGCGCTGTCCTATCGCGCCAATTTGCGCGAGCGGACCTATGATTTTGCTGGCGCGCTGGCCGATGTGAACGCTGCGATCGAGCTGGAACGCACGTCTGATCTGTTGTGGACGCGCGCGGCAATGCTGCGCGAAACCGGCGATATTGCGGGCGCACTGGCCGACTATGAAGAGATCGAATCGCTCGATCCCAATGGCAGCACTTATTCCGAGCAGGTTGAGCTGCTGGCGCTTTTGGGCCGCAGGGATGATGCCATGCTGCTGGCAGAAGACTACCGCGGCCTTGGCGCTAATGAGATGGTCGAAGACATTGTGATGGCCACAGCGATGGGCTGGGCGGGCGAAGCGCAAGAAGGCTTGCAAGTGCTTGAGGATCGGCGCGCTGTTCGGCCCGGTGATGGCAGCCTGCTGAATGCCATTTGCTGGCATGCGGGCACTTGGGACATTGTCGATGCGGCGCAAATTGCGACGTGTACTGAGGCGGTCGAGCGGGCGGAATATTCGCCTTCCGTGCTCGATAGCCGCGCGCTTGCCTATTACCGGATGGGCGATTTAGAGAAGGCGAAGGCTGATCTGGATGCCGCACTATTGCTCGAGCCGGGCCTGTCCGAATCGCGCCTGCTGCGCGGGGTTGTGCGAATGGCGCAAGGCGACAAAAAGGGCCGCGACGATGTTGATCTGGCTTTGACGATGAGCCCTTCTTTGCGCGAAACCTACAGCGCGTGGGGCCTTAAATTCTAGGGATCTAGATCAGTCCTTTGGCGCGCAAGGAGACATGCCCTTCGCGCCCGATGATCACATGGTCATGCACATTGATCCCCAAATGCCGCCCGGCCTCAGCCACGCGTTTGGTGATCTGGATATCGGCCTTGCTTGGCTCGGCATTGCCGCTGGGATGATTGTGGACGAGGATCAGCGCTGCGGCGCCCACATCCATCGCCCGTTTGATGACTTCGCGTGGGTGGATGGAAGCCTCGTCAATTGAGCCATCACCCAAATGGTGATCGTCGATCAACTGGTTGCGCGTGTCGAGATAGAGGATGCGAACGCGTTCTACCTTAAGATGCGCCATATCGATAACAAGGTAATCGAGCAGCGCCTGCCAGCTCGACAACACCGGTTTGTCCGCCACCTCTGAACGCGCCATGCGCCGCGCTGCAACCGCCACGCTTTTCAAAGCGGCTGCGCTATTTTCACCGATGCCGGGGGTCTGTTGCAAAGCCTTGGGATCAGCGTTGAGGACGTTGGACAAAGTGCCGAAACGGGCAAGCAGCGCCTTTGCGATGGGCTTCGTGTCCCCATTTTTGATTGCAGCAAACAACAAAAATTCGAGAACTTCGTAATCGGCCAAAGCCTCTGGTCCGCCGCTCAGCAGCCTCTCGCGCAATCGCGAGCGGTGACCGTGGCCGTAATGCGCATTGGTAGGGCGCGAGGGGAGGTTCTTCTTGAAGATATTCAAATCTCGCAGCAAATTTGCCTTGCTCTGGTAAAAGCCCTGTGACCAACGGCCCCTATTGCATTGCGTTTCGCAAGCGTTCGGCGCAAGTATAGTGGTCTTATGGCAAACGCCGAGAATCCCGACAAGTTCCAAGATAGTGACGGTTCTGATGCGCCAGCTGATGAAGTTGGCGCTGGGCGGCCGTGGCTGCGCAAGAAACGCTGGCTGATCCCGCTGGTCTTGCTCGCTTGTTTGCTTGTTGCAGGCGCGATTGCCTGGGCGAGCCGCGAAGAAATTGCTGATGATTTTATCGTCCAAGAGCTTGAGGCTATGGATCTTGACGCCAGCTACGATGTTGCAGCGATCGGTCCTGACAGCCAAGTTTTGCGCAATGTGGTGATCGGCGATCCGGCCAATCCTGACCTCACAATCGAAGAAGTGCGCATTGACACTTCGCTATCGCTTTTCGCTGCCAAGCTTGGGCGTATCACGCTGGTGAAGCCGCGGCTTTATGGCAATTATCGTGATGACAAGCTGAGTTTTGGCGCGCTCGATCCGCTGATTTTCACCGATAGCGAAGAACCTTTCGCGCTGCCCGAATATGATCTTGCGATCCGCGATGGCCGCGCGCTGATGCAGACTGATTTTGGCGATGTAGGCGCAAAGCTGGACGGTGAAGGGCTGCTCAGCGGTGGATTTAAGGGCATGCTCGCCATCGCTGCGCCGAAACTGGCTGTGGAAGGATGCTCAATTGATGATGCGAGCATTTATGGGGAGGTCGCTATCGAGCGGGGTGCGCCCAGTTTTCAAGGGCCAATCCGCGCTGCCTCTCTGGCCTGTCCGTCGCAGCAATTGGCTTTGGCAAGGCTCGATACGGACGTACGGCTGAGCATGCCGGCAAGCTTCGATAAGATCGACAGTAATCTCTCGCTCACATTGGCCAGCCTCAACGCGCCGGGGGCAGCAGCGCAGTCGATCAGCGGTGATCTCACCTCTGTCTGGGATAGTGCAGGCGAGGATGGTGCCGGATTTGCCAATGTGAAATATAATCTCGATGCCGAAGCGCTGAGCGGATCAGGCTGGCAGTTTGTCAATTTGGCGGCCGAGGGCGGGTTGCGAGTGCGTGGCGCATTCGAGCGTTCGGAATTGGATATCGATCTTGCAGGCGATAATCTGCGCACGAGTGAGAGCGCCTTGGATGCTCTGCGCGAGGCTGAGGCGCAATCGGAAGGCACTCTTGCTGCGCCGCTTCTTGCCAAATTGCAGCGCGGCATTGCCAATATGGAGCAGGCTAATCGCTTTACCGCTCGCGCTACCGCGAAGCAGACCGGATCGATCCTCTCTGCCGTCGTGCCAGAGGCCCGGCTGCGCAATGGCGGCGGCGATAGCGCGCTCACGGTCACACAAATGCAATTTACCAGCGGAACCTCTGCGGGAACGCGGCTAATCGGCAATTTTGCCACTTCTGGCCGCGATCTGCCGCAATTGTCGGGCAGGATGGAACAGCGCAGCGGCGGCTCGCTTGCCTTGCGCCTTACCATGCCCGAATTTCGCGAAGACAATGCAGCGGTCAGTATACCGCAGATGGAAATCCGCCAAAGCGCTGGCGGCGTGGTCAGCCTTGCTGGCGAATTGCTGGCCAGTGGAGCGATCCCGGGCGGTGATGTGCGCGGCCTGTCTGTGCCTGTGAGCGGGCGATGGTCGTCAGCCAATGGGTTTGCCTTGTGGGAGGAATGCGTGGCGCTTTCCTATTCCTCGCTTGATGTGTCCGGTCTCAATCTGGCCAATCAGGGCTTGCGCTTTTGCCCCAATTCCTCGCGTGCGATTGTCTCTGCTGGCGGTGATGGCGTGCGAATTGGTGCGCGGATGCAGGGGCTGGACTTGGCCGGATCGCTGGGCGGCACGCCGTTCACGCTTGCCTCTGGCCCGGTTGATCTGAACTGGCCGGGCGCGGCCAGCACCAGCGAGTTGGCGGTAACCTTGGGCGGAACAGATGCGCCCAATTCCTTCACCATCGCTGAATTTTCGATGGACATTGGCGATGATTTTGCAGGCACATTCGCAGGGGTCGAGGCGCGAATGGACGCAGTGCCGATGGATATTCTCGATGGGGCGGGCGTGTGGCGATACGCTGGCGATGTGATCTCAATCGCGGAAGCAGAATTCCGCGTGATCGACCGCAATGGCGAGGAGCTTGACCGGTTCGAGCCTTTGATCGCGCGAGATGCTAGTGTCGAGATCGTCGGCGATTTGGTCGAGGCCAATGCGCTTTTGCGTCATCCGCAAAGCGACCGTGTTGTGGCCGGTGTCGATATCAATCACAACCTGTCCAGCGCTACGGGTAATGCAGCAATAACGGTAGACGGCCTTAATTTCGGCGAGCCCTTGCAGCCGCAAGCGAGCAACAATGCCTGCTATACAGACGGCCTTCCGAGCAAGGATCCCTATCGCCAATCAGAAGGGCTCAGTTGCTTGCCGCTCGGCATTCTCTCCGAAGTGCGCGGCGCAGTGACCGGCGGTGGGCAATTCAGCTGGAATGAAGACGCAATCGACAGTTCGGGCAGCTTTGCAGTTCAGGATATGGACTTCTTCGCCGCTTTTGGACCGGTTGTGGGTGCGAGCGGCAGAATCGAGTTTACCGATCTCATCAACCTCACCACCGCACCTAATCAAGTGATGGAAATCGCCTCGATCAATCCAGGCGTCGAAGTGCTCGCCGGGCAAGTCACCTTCGAAATTCGCGATGCCTTGGTGGTGGATGTTAAGGGCGGGGAATGGCCGTTTATGGGCGGCGAGCTTAAAATGGAGCCGGTGGTGCTTGATTTCGGCGCGGATGAGGAGAAGCGCTATATCTTCGCCGTTGATGGGCTCGATGCAGCAGCTTTTGTGACCCAGATGGAATTGAGCGATCTGAGCGTCACGGGCGTTTTCGACGGCCGGCTACCGATAGTTTTCGACAAGTCGGGCACAGGCCGCATTCAAGACAGCGTGTTGGTCGCAAGGCCGCCCGGCGGCAATGTCGCCTATGTCGGGGCGCTGAGTTATGAAGATATGGGATTTGTCTCAAACTTCACTTTCAATATGCTCAAATCGCTTGATTTTACTGGAATGCGGATCGGTATTGAGGGGCCGCTGACAGGGATCCTTGCAACCTCAGTCGAGATTGACGGCGTGCAACAGGGCGAGGGGGCAAGCCGCAATATCCTCACCCGTGAATTGGCCAAATTGCCGGTTCAGCTCAATGTCAATGTGACAGGGCGTTTTTACGAGATGATGGCGAGCTTGCGCTCGCTCTATGACCCCAATTACATCGATACCGCGCGGATCAAGGCGCTTACCGAAGGCACAGATCAGTCAGCGGTAGAGACCCCTCAACAAGCGCCGGTGGAGGATCCGGGAGATACATCGAGATCACCCCTAGACCTCGCGAGACCCGAAGAGATTAGCCAAGAAAAACTGACTATTCAGCTTGAAGAAAGCGAGACTATGCGATGACATATCCTCAATTGACCGGACCTACGGGCTTTGTCACACAACCTCCCGCAAAAGAGGGGGCAAAGGCAGGCACTATGGCCGGACAAAATGTGATGCGATGGCGAGGGTTGCTGATCGCGGGAACGCTCGGCCTGGGTGGGTGTATCAACCTGACAGCGCCAACGGAACCGATAGTGATCGAGCTCAATATCAACATCACGCAGGAAGTTATTTATCGCTTGGCTGAAGATGCCACCGACGCGATTGAAGAGAATGCAGATATTTTTTGAAGCGCTGATTGAAACGCGCTGGAAGGAAGTAAGACAATGAAAAAGCTTCGGAACATGGCAATTGCTGGTGCTGTCGCTGCAATGGCAGTGACAGGCTTTGTTGGCACCGCTCAGGCGCAGCGTGATCCCGCTTATGCGGCGGCGCGTTCTTCGGGCGCAGTTGGCGAGAAGACCGACGGATATTTGGGCGTGGTCGGGGCGGAAACGCCTGAATTGCGCCGCCTGGTGAACGACATCAATATCAAGCGCCGCGCGGTCTATACCCAGCGCGCCTCTGCTGAAGGGGCGACTGTGGATCAATATGCGCGGGCTGCTGCCTGCCAGTCGATTGCGCGGACCGCTCCGGGCGAGAAATATCAAGCGCCCGATGGTTCTTGGCAGACCCGCACCAGCGCGCCGCCCAGCCGCGACCCCGTCTGCGGCTAGGGCGCTGTTGCGCTACACGCAAAACCACCATCAAAATTAGCGCGGGTAAACCACCCGCAGCCGGTTGACTCGGTATAAGCCCGTGCTAAGGGGAGCGCGCCCTCGGCGGGCTTTGTAAGTTTGTGCCCACCACCCAATCGAAGGAGGCCGGTCATGAGCGATGAGAAACCCGCACGAGAACCCATCGCTGAGGATGCGCGGATCGATGCGCTCGAAGAACGGCTCAAGGCCGCTCAAGAGCGCGAAGACGAACGCAACCAACCGCAGGTTTCCGGGGTCGATGCGAATTATCGCAGCGGCAATCGGGTGCTCGCGGACCTCCTTGGTGGGCTTCTTGGCGGCGTTGTGCTCGGTTGGACGTTTGACTACTTCGCGGACACATCGCCATGGGGACTGTTGGTTGGGCTATTCATCGGAATAGTGGTTGCCTTCAGAAATGTGTTTCGCGCAGCAAGCACGCAAACGGACGACCCCGAATAGGGCATTCGTAAGCACGCTTGATGCTCTTAAGTCGGTTTAAAAGGACCTAAAGATCGTGGCAGCCGAAGCAGGCAAAGTCGATCCAATGAAGCAATTCCAGATCGAGCCGATTTTCGGCCTCGAGGCTGGTGGCTTTGATCTCGCATTCACCAATTCGGCCATGTGGATGGCGATCACCACGCTGGCGCTGGGCATTTTTGTCTGGGGCGGTTTGAAGCGTGAGCTGGTCCCGGGCCGCTGGCAGATGGCGGTGGAGTTTTTCACCGGCTTTATCGACGATATGCTCGAAGCGAATGTGGGCAAGGAAGGGCGCAAATATGTGCCCTATATCTTCTCGCTCTTCATGTTCATCCTGTTCGCGAACCTGCTCGGCCTGATGCCTTTGGGTATTTTCGGCGTGCACCCGTTTACGTTCACCAGCCACTTCACCGTAACCGGCGTTTTGGCGGTCTTGAGCTTCTCGATCGTTTTGGTTGTGGGTTTCTGGAAGCACGGCTTTAAATTCTTCAGCCTGTTCGTGCCGCATGGCACGCCGCTGCCGATGATTCCGGCAATTGCGGCTATCGAGTTCTTCTCTTTCCTAATCCGCCCATTCAGCCTCGCGCTGCGACTGTTCGTGGCGATGATGGCGGGTCACGTCCTGCTCAAAGTTCTCGCAAGCTTTGTCATCAACGGCATCAACGCTGGTGCAGGGATTGCCGCCTTGGTCAGCCTTCCCAGCTTTGCCTTGATGGTGGCGATCAGCGCGCTGGAAATTCTGGTCGCTGGCATTCAGGCCTATGTTTTCGCTCTGCTCACATCATTGTACATCAATGATGCCGAGCATCTTCACTAAAGTTTTTCATTCAAAACAAGTTTATACGATAAGGAGTTAGTACAATGGACGCAGAAGCAGCAAAGCTCGTTGGTGCGGGTCTCGCAGCTATCGGTGCCGGCATGGCCGCCATCGGCGTTGGTAACGTATTTGGTTCGTTCCTCGAGAGCGCATTGCGCAATCCTGGCGCGGCTGACGGTCAGCAAGGCCGCCTATTCATCGGCTTCGCGGCTGCCGAGCTTCTCGGCCTGCTCGCCTTTGTTGTGGCGATGATCCTGATCTTCGTTGCCTAATGGATTTTTGACGGGGCGGCGCTTTGGTGCTGCCCCTCAAGAACCCTCATCTTCCGTGTATTTGGAAGCATAATCCATGCCTCAGATAGCTCAGTTAGCCGACACATACGCCAGCCAGATTTTCTGGATGCTCATCTTCTTTGGCCTCACTTTCTTCGTCATCGGACGGGGAATGGTGCCCAAAGTGATGGAAACGGTTGCGATGCGCGACAAGCAGATCTCTGACGATCTGGCAGCTGCGCAAGCAGCGCAGGATGCAGCAGAAGATCAGGAAGAGGCATGGCGCGTGCGCGAGAATGAAAATCGCGCGGCGGCACAAGCGCTGATTTCTGGTGCAAAGTCGGATAGCGCGGCGAAGTCCGAAAAGAAGATCGTCTCGGCGCAAAAGCGTCTCGACAAGAAATTGGACGAGGCGGAAGCGCGCATCGCTGAAGCGCGCGCCTCAGCCATGAAAGAGGTCGAAGGCGTGGCAGCAGAAGCAACGCAAGACATTGTGAAGCGGCTCGCCGGTGCGAAAGTGACCAAAGCGGTCGCCAGCAAAGCGGTGAAGGAGGCTCTGGCTAATGGCTGATCTTCTCACGATTATGACCGCGGCAGCCGATGTTGCTGTGGCTGCTGAGCCCAAGGCACTTGGCCTAAAGGCCTACAATTGGGTGTCGGTCGCGATGGCGATCCTCATCGGTGTATTCATCTGGAAGAAGGTCCCCTCGCTGATCACTGGCGGGCTCGATTCCAAGATCGCTGAAATCCGCGATCAGCTCGATGAAGCCAAGAAATTGCGCGGCGAAGCAGAAGCTTTGCGCGATGAATATGCGGCCAAGATCGCAGGCGCTGAAAAAGACGCTCAAGGCATGATGGACAATGCCCAGCGCGAAGCTGACGCAATCGTCGAGAAGGCGGAAGCTGACAGCAAAGCAATGGTCGCGCGCCGCAAGCAAATGGCCGAGGATAAGATCGCCGCTGCAGAGCGTGATGCGGTCGAGGAAGTGCGTGTTGCGGCGGC
>CALLIO010000273.1 GCA_938009055.1 uncultured Altererythrobacter sp. | reverse complement strand
GCGCAGCGATCAATGCTTTTTCCAGCGCAAGATCCGATGATCATGTATGCTATGGTATTGATCATTTTTTCCGCCGTTTGGACGTATAAACGCGGGGCGTAAGGCGGCGCTCAATGCGCGAATAACGAACGGCAAAGGCGGTTCAAACTAAGTCGTTCAAATCCCATCAATCTGATATATTTAGGACAAGATCCCATGCAAACACTTAAGAAAAAAATCGGCACCGCACTTGCGGCCACCACGATCCTGTTCGGCGCACCAGCCTGCGCTCAAGTGCAGTCGACGCCTGCTCCCATTGTTCAAACTCAGGTTCCTGTTGCTGAGCAGGAAATGTCTGGCCCAGCGCTTTGGGTCGCGAAGGATGAGGACACAACCATTTACCTCTTTGGTACTGTCCATGCCCTTCCCGACGGGATCGAATGGTATACTGGACCGATTGCTGATGCGTTGGCCGCATCGGGCTCAATCGTCACCGAGATCAAGATGGACGATAGTATGGCGGCAGAAGCGCAGCGTCTTGTCATGGCCAAGGGCGTTCTGCCAGCGGGCACCACATTGCGCGGCCTGATGAGCGAAGATGAGAAGGCCACCTACGAAACCGCGATGCAAAAACTGGGTATTCCTGTTGCTGCCTTCGACCAGCAAGAGCCATGGAGTGCCGGCATGGCAATTGCGATGTTGCCCCTGCTCCAACAAGGCTATTCAGCGGAAAATGGCGTTGAGAAAGTGCTTCTCGCCAATTCAGGCGACAAACCGCAAAAGGCGCTTGAGACTATGGCGTTCCAGATCAACACTTTCGATGGTCTGCCACAAGAATCGCAGATGAAATTTCTGATCGATGCGGCAGCCAATGTGGACTCGATTAAAGATCAGCTCGATGCGCTGGTTGCTGAATGGGTCGAGGGTGATCCTGAAGGTTTGGCTGAAATCATGAATGATGGGCTTGAGGATCAAGCTTTGGCAGATGCTCTTCTTTACAGCCGTAATGAGAATTGGGCGGTGTGGATCGACGATCGGATGGACGCGCCCGGCACTGTGTTCATGGCCGTGGGTGCTGCGCATCTGGGCGGTGAGAAGAGCGTGCAGGACTATCTTGAGGTGCGCGGTATCAAAACCTACCGCGTCCAATAGCTTGACGAAAGTTGGTGCAAACAAATGGCTAACAGGACTGGTCGCTGGCTTGATGCTCGCGGCCTGTTCGGCTGAGCCAGAAGCGCCAGTTGACCAGCCAGACCCTTCCCCCCTTCTCTATGAAGTGCGCTCTGACACCGGTGAAGTGGAAGCATGGCTCTTTGGTACCATCCATGCCCTCCCCGATGATTTCGAATGGCGAACGCCAGCTTTGGAAGCGGCAAGCGAGAAATCCGATCTGCTTGTCGTCGAGATTGCAGACCTCAACAATCGCGCTGGCATCGCCAATGAATTTGCAAGGTTGAGCAGGCGCGCCGATGGCAAACCCATCCTCGACCGGGTTGAACCGGCGCGGCGGTCGGCTTTGCTTCGGCTGATGATGCGCGCTGATTTTGATGAGGATGCGCTCGATACTGTTGATACATGGGCAGTTGCCCTGATGCTCGCGCGATTAACCAGCTCGGGCGAAAGTGTGAACGGAGTGGATCGGGCCATGATTGAAGAGTTTGTGGACCGCCCCATCCGCGAGTTCGAAGGGGCTGAAAAGCAGCTCGGGATCTTCGATAGCCTGCCGGAAAAGGAGCAACGCGATTTGCTGCTGGCGGTGATGGATGACTTAGAAGGTGCCGCGGGCGAGCCAGCTAAGCTGCGCAATGCGTGGGTCGCTGGGGATGAGCATACGCTAACCGAGGCGACACAGACCGGAATTATGGCTGACCCAGAGTTGAGAGAGGCACTCCTTATCAAGCGCAACAATGACTGGATGGCGCAGCTTGGATCTATCCTTGCTGGCGATACCATACCCATGGTTGCCGTCGGTGCTGGCCATCTGGTTGGCCCCGATGGCTTACCCGTCCTGCTCGCAGCGCAAGGCTACGTTGTGGAACGCATTCAATAGGGCCAGCGACTATTGCTTGCCTTTTGCTGCCCTGCCCCCTAATGGCCCGCCTTCGCATGTCATGGTCACCCTGGAGGCGTGGCAGGCGAATGAATTTTGAACTCAAAGCACTTTTGAAAGGTATGTAACATGAGCGACGCTCTGACCCTGCCGGCCGAAGCGCGCGAACGGGCTGGCAAGGGAGCCTCCCGTGCATTGCGACGCGATGGCCGTATTCCCGCGGTAATTTACGGCGGAAAAGAAGAACCCACTCCGATCCATGTCGAGGAAAAAGAATTGGTCCGCCAGCTTGGCAGCGGCCACTTTATGAACTCGATTGTGATGATCGATGTTGCAGGCGACAGCGTGCGCACCCTGCCAAAGGATGTTGCATTCCACCCGGTCTCTGACCGTCCGACCCATGTCGACTTCCTGCGTCTGTCCAAAGACGCGAAGATTCAGGTTTCGATCCCTGTGGTCTTTGTCGATGAGGAGGAATCTCCCGGCCTTAAGAAAGGCGGCGTTCTCAACGTGGTCCGTCACGAACTTGAACTGGTTTGTGAAGCCGACAAGATCCCATCTGAAATCGAAGTCAGCGTCGAAGGCCGCGAAGTGGGCGATTCTGTCCACATCAGCGAAGTCAAGCTGCCCGAAGGTTCGGAAAGCGCGATCACCGATCGCGACTACACCATCGCAACACTCGTTGCGCCATCAGCGCTCAAGAAATCGGAGAGCGAGGATGAAGAAGGTGCAGAAGTCGCAGCTGATGAGGTTGAAGCAACCGCACAAGGCGATGGAGATGCTGCTGAAGGCGGCGACAAAGAGGGCGGCGAATAAGTCACTCGTCACACCATTGAGTAATCACCAAGGCACCGGGCTCAGAAATGGGCTCGGTGTTTTGTTTTTGCGGTCAGGACGCTAGAGGCGAACGATGCAAATTTGGACTGGCCTCGGAAATCCTGGACCCTCTTATGCCATGCACCGGCACAATGTCGGTTTCATGGTGTGTGATGTCATCGCCGACATGTATAATTTCGGGCCTGAGCAAAAAAAGTTCCAAGGCTGGCTGCGCGAAGGGCGGATCGGGACGGAGAAGATCCTCTTGCTCAAGCCTGCCACATTCATGAATGAAAGCGGTCGCAGCGTTGGTGAGGCAATGCGCTTCTACAAGCTAGAGATGGATGCGCTGACCGTCTTTCACGATGAGCTTGATCTCGACCCGTTCAAGGTCAAGGTTAAGCAAGGCGGCGGCCATGCCGGTCATAATGGTTTGCGCTCGATCACCCAACACCTCAGCGCAGAATTTCGGCGTGTGCGGATCGGGATCGGGCATCCGGGGCACAAGGCAGCGGTGAATGGCCATGTCTTGGGCAATTATGCCAAGGGTGAGCAGGATGGGCTCGTCAATATGCTTGGCGCAATCGCGGCTGAATCTGAATGGCTTGCAAAGGGCCACAATCCTCGCTTCATGAGCGAGATTGCGCTGCGCCAACAATGAGCAACCCATATGACGAGATGCGCGCCATGTCGGTGGGAACTATCTGCCGGACCTTGGCGGGGCAGACTGTCATCTTTTTGCTTGGCGGTGTCATATTGTGGTGGGCGGCGGGCCGCGAATTGGCTGAGTTTGTCACGGTGGATTTGCGCCAGATTGTCTTGGGCCTTGGGCTTGGGCTGGGTTTGATCGCCTTTGCCGCCTCTTTCTTCGCGCTCTTTCCCAATCTGTCTGAAAAGCTCACCCGTCAACAAGCGAGCAATTTTGCTTTCCTAGAAAAGCCGATCTCGCTGCCTGTCATCATCTTCATGTCACTATGCGCCGGTATCGGTGAGGAGGCATTTTTCCGCGCAGGGTTGCAGACTTTCCTCGGTGAATATGTGCACCCTGCCCTTGCCATCGGGCTCGCCAGCATTGCCTTCATGCTGATCCATTTTGCCAAACCGTTGATCGCTGCGATTATCTTTGTCATCGGCGTCGTGTTCGGGGTGTTTTATTGGTGGAGCGGCAGCTTGCTCGCGGTCATGCTCGCCCATGCACTCTATGATGTTTACGCCTTCTGGTATCTCAAGAAGGAATTGCACCGTTTGGACTTGTTCGCCCCGTCCCAATCCGCTGAAGATGCAGAGGCCGAATAAGCCTCTGGCCCCGCGCTCACAGGCGCGCTAATCACCCCAAACAACCACCGCCGAAAATATGCGACCCTGCAACGGAGTTTTCGCCATGCCCCAAGTTTCCCGCCGCTCTCTACTCACTGGTGCTGCTGCAGGCGGCTTCACCGTTGCCGCAGGTAGCTTATCAGCTGCATCTGATACGGTTCAGAAAATCACGATTCCCGAGAAATACGATTTGCTTGGCAAGTCGATCCTGATCACTGGCTGCTCAACAGGTTTCGGGCGATTAGCGGTCGAAGATTTCGCGCGCCGTGGAGCCAAGGTATATGCAACCATGCGCAATTTGCCGCGCAAGGAAGCCGATGAGCTGACGCAATTGGCCGCGGACGAGAAGCTCAACCTGTTTGTAATCGAAATAGATGTGACTTCGGATGCATCCGTAACTGCTGGAGTTGCCAAGGCAGAAGAGATGAATGGCGGGGCTTTGGATGTGCTTATCAACAATGCAGGCATCTCATATGGCGGACCGATTGAGATCCAGGACCTCGAGGCAACCAAGCACACGTTTGATACCAATGTTTTTGGGCCGCAGCGGATGATCCGCGCCGTGCTACCGGCAATGCGCGCGGCCAAAGCGGGGCATATCATCAATGTTTCATCGCAATTGGGCCGCGTGATCGCCCCGAGCTACGGCCAATATTCACCGAGCAAATTTGCGCTTGAGGCATTGAGCGAAGGGCTGGCCTATGAACTGGCTCCGCATGGTGTGGAAGTGACAATTATCGAGCCGGGCGGTTACCCGACCATGATTTGGTCAAACGCAAATACCAACAGCCTCCAACTGCTTGAACGCGCTGAGGAGAAGCACACAGCAGGTTATCCTGCTTTGGTCTCAAGGCTCGGCAAGCGAACCGGCGGCGGTTCAGGTGATCCGATGGATGTGCCGTTCGCTATGGCTGAAGTCATTGCAATGGCGCCGGGAGCAAAGCCGCTGCGTGTTGCGGTGAACAAGGGCAAGGCAAAGCCTCAAGTTATTATCAATCAGATCAGTGCCAAGGTGCAGGTTGATTGGCTTG
Source organism: uncultured Altererythrobacter sp. (assembly GCA_938009055.1). GTDB lineage: Bacteria > Pseudomonadota > Alphaproteobacteria > Sphingomonadales > Sphingomonadaceae > Erythrobacter. The sequence continues at coordinate 9,342 of CALLIO010000273.1, read as the reverse complement.
GCAATTCGCCCTTCGGCCCGTGGATTAAAGACGTTCACAATGTTACGTGATTTAACAAGATATTGAAATACCTTCACTTTTTCAATCGTGCCAAAGCGAGACGCGGCGCGGAAACTAGTTGTTAATCTTAATGCCTCTGCCAAAGCGCTTGCATGTATCATGCGAATCTTAAGCTGGCTGCTCTGGCGGCAATATCCGCTGCCATCCTGCTGGCGGCTCCTGCTGCGGCGCAAGATGATCAGAATGTCTCAACCAGTGGATCAAGCACTGGCGCGATGACGACCAGCACTGGCGGAACCGCGACAACATCCGGCTTTTGCATACCGGGTGGTTTGGGCTGCGGCCCAGACAGCGATCTTACGCCGCTCGAACCGGGCCAAAGCTTGGGGGATACAAGTAGCGGCGAGGCTACCTCGGTCCCAGAGCCATCGGGCATCGCCCTACTGTTGCTTGGTTTGGGCTTGTTCTGGGGAAACCGGATGCAGCGCAGGCGCAAACGCGACGCAGCATGATTGCCTAATCCTGCGCGCCCAACTATACGCGCGGCTTCCTTATCAAGCAAAGCGTTTAGAGAACAATTATGGGTTTTCGTTGCGGGATTGTCGGCCTGCCCAATGTCGGCAAGTCCACCCTTTTTAATGCACTGACCGAAACACAAGCGGCCCAAGCGGCTAACTATCCCTTCTGCACGATTGAGCCCAATGTCGGCCAAGTCAGCGTGCCGGATGAACGCTTGGACAAGATCGCGGCGATTGCTGAAAGCGCCAAGGTCATCCCGACCCAGCTTTCCTTCGTCGATATTGCTGGCCTTGTAAAAGGCGCGAGCGCTGGCGAAGGGCTTGGCAACCAGTTCCTCGGCAATATCCGCGAGGTTGATGCGATTGTGCATGTGCTGCGCTGTTTCGAAGATGATGACATCCAGCATGTTGCCAACAAAGTTGATCCAATTGCCGATGCTGAAGTGGTTGAGACAGAGCTGATGCTGTCCGACTTGGAAAGCTTGGAAAAGCGCGTTGAAAATGCATCGCGCCGCGCAACCAGCGGCGACAAGGAAGCAAAGGCTCTCGCGTCTGTTCTGGGACAGGCTCTGGATCTGCTTAAGGATGGGAAGCCAGCGCGCCTGACTGAACCCAAGGATGATGAAGAACAGCGCCTGTTCGACAATGCTCAGCTGCTCACAGCCAAGCCTGTGCTCTATGTCTGCAATGTTGCTGAGGATGAAGCAGGCGAAGGCAATGATTTGTCCGCCAAAGTCTTTGAAAAAGCTGCGGGCGAAGGCGCGCAAGCGGTGATCGTTTCTGCTGCGATCGAGGCGGAATTGATCGCCATGCCTGAAGAAGATCGGGCGGAATATTTGGAAGCTTTAGGACTAGAAGAAAGCGGCCTCGCCCGGGTGATCCGCGCTGGATACACGCTGTTGGGCCTACAAACATTCTTCACCGCAGGGCCCAAGGAATCGCGCGCATGGACTTTCCCTGCCGGAGCAAAGGCCCCGCAAGCCGCAGGCGAAATTCACACCGATTTCGAGAAAGGTTTCATCCGCGCAGAGACCATCGCTTATGATGATTACATCGCCTTGGACGGCGAAGCTGGCGCGAAAGAAGCGGGCAAAATGCGCCAGGAAGGCAAGGATTACGACGTGCAGGATGGCGACATAATGTTGTTCAAATTCAACGTCTAATTTCCCACAGAGATAACCCATAGATAACCCCTAGATGACCCATAGACCTCTGAAGATGCTGGCAAAATGACGGCCGATGCCAAGACAGATGGACGCTTCTATTTTGAAGATGTCCAAGTTGGCGTCGTGCAGCACTATGGCCGCTATGAAGTGACCCGCGAAGAGGTGATGGAATTTGCTGGCAAATACGATCCGCAGCCTTTTCATCTGGATGACGAAGCAGCAGCGCAAACCCATTTCGGCAAATTGTCAGCCAGTGGATGGCATACTGCAGCCATGGTGATGCGGATGATGGTCGACAATTTTCAGGCAATCAAACAAGCGGGCCTTGGCTCGCCCGGTGTTGATAAGCTCGAATGGCCCCGCCCTGTCTTTCCCGGCGATATCCTGCGCTGTGAAGCAATCACTAAATCCAAACGCCGCAGCAAATCCCGCCCCGAAATGGGATTGCTGGATGGCGAAGTGAAAGCCTTCAATCAGAACGACGAATGCGTGCTCATTATGGAAAGCGTTGGTCTGATCGAAGTGCGTGATCCAAGCGCGCCGATCGAGGATTAGTGCCGCCCGAACAGTTTCTCGACATCATCCATGCTGAGCTTCACCCAAGTCGGGCGCCCGTGATTGCATTGCCCTGATCGCGGGGTTGCCTCCATCTCGCGCAGCAGAGCGTTCATTTCCTGCGCGCTCAGAACCCGCCCTGCCCGCACAGATCCGTGGCAGGCCATCGTCGCCAAAACCAGTTCCAAACGCTCGGTCAAAAGCAGCGCGCCGCCATCATCGGTCGGGCCGTGCTTGGCAATATCGTCTGCCAGATCTTGTAAGAGTTGCGCAGGGTTTGCCTTGTTCAAGGCATGCGGCATGGCGCGCACGATCATCGCGGCAGGTCCAAAGCGCTCCACCGTCAAGCCGAGTGTTGCAAAGCCGGGCGCAGCTTCTTCCAAACGGTCGCAATCTGCCTCGTCCAATTCGACCACATCGGGAACGAGCAACGCTTGACTGCGCGCCACCGCATCGCCTGCGCCCGCGGCACGAAGCCGCTCCAATACCAGTCGTTCATGCGCAGCGTGCTGATCGACCAGCACCAATCCGTCTTCCGCTTCGGCTACGATATAGGTGTTGGCCACTTGTCCGCGCGCAATGCCCAGCGGGTAGTCGCTGATCTCCTCGGCCGGTGCGTCACCGGGTTCGACAGCTCTGCCTTGCGGGGCGGCCAATTCATCGGCTTGATAACCGCGAAACGCAGAAGCAGTTTCATTGACCCGTGATGGCGCAGGAGCGGACCAATCGCGTCCTTCGAAGATCGAGCGCAGGGCTGCTTGCGGTTCCTCGCGAACAGGCTCCTGCTGCCAGCGGCCCATCGCAGTGCGGTCCGCATCATTGGCGCTGCGGCGGTCGCCGGTCGCCAAGGCCTCGCGCAGACCAGCCACGATGAAACCACGAATGCCGCGCGCATCGCGAAAGCGGACTTCGGTCTTCGCCGGATGGACGTTCACATCCACATCTTCTGGCGGCAGTTCGAGGAACAACGCAAGCACTGCATGCCGGTCGCGCGCAAGCATGTCGGAATAGGCACCGCGCACAGCCCCGATTAGCAAGCGGTCCTTCACCGGACGCCCATTGACGAAGAGATATTGGTGGTCGGCAACGCCGCGATTGTAGGTTGGAAGTCCTGCAATTCCGGTTAGCCGGATCGCGCCATTCTCACCCTCGCGCGTGAAGTCGATGGCGACGCTATTGCCCTTAAGCTCGCGCGCGATGATGCCTGCAACGCGGTCGGGCAAAGCTTCGTCGCCCTGCGTCGCCAAGGTCCGGCGCTCGCCATGCTCCAACGTAAAGGCAATGTCTGGCCGCGCCATGGCAAGACGTCGAACCACGTCGAGCGATGCGCCATATTCACTGCGCGGTGTGCGCAAAAATTTGCGGCGGGCAGGGATTTTCGCAAACAAGTTCTCGACCCGCACGCGCGTCCCCACGGGGATAGCTGCCGGGGCGGAGGACACTTCCTCGCCATGATCGACCACGCGCTTCCAGCCTTGCTCTGATCCGGATTCGCGGCTTTCAACTGTGAATTTGGCAACGCTGGCGATGGAGGGAAGAGCCTCCCCGCGAAAACCAAGCGTGCTGACTTGTTCAATCGCTTCGTCGGGCAGTTTAGACGTCGCATGCCGCTCAAGCGCCAGCGCCATTTGCGCCTCGCTCATTCCGCAGCCATTGTCGCTCACCTCGATCAGTGAAAGCCCGCCCTCCACCAATTTAATGGCGATTCGCGACGCGCCTGCATCAATCGCATTTTCCACCAATTCCTTAAGCGCAGCGGCAGGGCGCTCGACCACTTCGCCAGCAGCAATGCGGTTAACAAGTGTTTCAGGAAGGCGGCGGATTTGAGGCATTTTCCGCAGCGTAGCGGCGAGCCGTCCATTATACGAGGCCAGCGGTGGAAAATCTCTCTGACTTTGAACAATTTTTTTGGCCTTTTGTGCAGCTTTTCGCTAGACGCATCGCAGTTTGTCAGTACGGGAAAGGATAGCGCGCCGCTGACGCGTGTTTGTGCGTTCCCCCAATCCACGGAAATACACCAATAAAATGAGCTTCTTCTCAAAACTCTTTAACTTTGGCCCCAAGAACATGGCGATCGATCTGGGGACCGCAAATACGCTGGTCTATGTGCAGGATCAGGGCATCGTTTTGAACGAACCATCGGTGGTGGCGATGGAAACGATCAACGGTGTGCGCCGTCCGAAAGCGGTCGGCGATGATGCGAAGATGATGATGGGCAAAACGCCTGATAGCATTGAGGCTATCCGTCCTTTGCGCGATGGTGTGATCGCCGACATCGATATCGCTGAGCAGATGATCAAGCACTTCATTCGCAAGGTTTTGGGTCGTCGCACGACATTCCAATATCCCGAGATTGTCATTTGTGTGCCATCAGGCGCGACATCGGTTGAAAAGCGCGCGATCCGCGATGCGGCATCGAATGCTGGCGCTTCAGAAGTTTTCCTGATTCTTGAGCCAATGGCCGCAGCGATTGGTGCGGATATGCCGGTGACAGAGCCAGTGGGCTCTATGGTTGTAGATATTGGCGGCGGCACGACAGAGGTCGCGGTGTTGTCACTGCGCGGTCTTGCCTACACTACATCTGTTCGCACTGGCGGCGACAAAATGGACGAAGCGATCGTCTCTTATGTTCGTCGGCACCACAATCTGCTGATCGGTGATGGAACGGCAGAACGGATCAAGAAGGATTACGGTATCGCCATTCCGCCAGAGGATGGCTTGGGCGAAACCCTTACCATCAAGGGCCGCGACCTTGTGAATGGCGTGCCCAAGGAAATCACGATCAATCAGGCGCATATTGCAGAGGCCTTGTCGGAACCCATCGGCGCTATCGTCGAGGGTGTGCGGATCGCGCTTGAGAACACCGCGCCCGAGCTTGCTGCCGATATTGTCGATCAGGGCATTGTCCTGACCGGCGGAGGCGCGCTGATCAGCGGCTTGGACGCGCATCTTCGCGAGGAAACCGGCCTTCCCGTCAGCATCGCCGAAGATCCGCTGTCCTGCGTTGCACTGGGCACAGGCCGCGCGATGGAAGACCCGATTTTCCGCGGCGTGTTGATGACCGCTTGATGAGCGCAAGGTAAGGAGACAAGGGGCATGGCGTCGTCATCATCCCGGCGCTCTGGACATTCGCGCAGAGCGCAATTCTCTTTGTTCACCGGTTATGTCGCGGCCATTTTGGGCGCGGTGCTGGGGCTTGCTTTGCTCGGCCTTTCTTTCTGGCAGCCGCAATGGGCAGGCTTCATGCGTGGGGCGGCAAGTGATGCGACTGAGCCAGCAGGGCAAACGACAGCGGTAACCCGCTCAAGGGGGCAAGGCTTTATCGATTCCATCCAGGGGTATCTGCGTGCCGGCAGCCAAAATTCTAAGCTTCAGGAAGAAATAGAAGTCGCGCGGATCAAACTCGCTGAGAGCGAGGCGATTAGTCAGGAAAACGCTCGCTTGCGCGCCTTGCTCGAACTTGAGCAGATTGACGACAAGCCGGTGGTCGTTACCCGCTTGATCAGCTCTAGCGCGACCAGTGCCCGCCGCTACGCCTACATCGGTGCCGGTCGTTCCGATGGTCTGGAAGTGGGCATGCCGGTGCGCAGTTCGCGCGGTGTTGTGGGCCGTGTGCTGGAAGTGGGCAGCTCAACCGCGCGGATCCTTCTTTTGACTGATAGCGAGAGCATTTTGCCTGTCCGAAGGGCTAAGGATGAAGTCATTGGGCTGGCGCAGGGCCGCGGCGATGGTCTGCTCAATATTCGGCTTGTGAACCTTGGGATTAACCCGCTCGAAGTGGGTGATATGCTGGTGACGAGCGGCACGGGTGGATATTATCGCCCGGGCGTTTCGGTCGGCATTGTGAGCGAGATCACCGATGAAGGCGCCCTCGCCCGCCTCGTGGCTGATCCCGCCTCGGCTGATTACGTCGCTGTCGGAAAGATTTGGGTGCCAGAGGCCGTAATTGCAGCAGACAGCGATCCCGGTGCACCGTTTGAAGCGGGACCAGAAAGCACTTCAGAAGAAGGCGCCGCCACGCAAGAGACAGGCCAGTAATCATGGCAAAGCGCTCCTCCCGCATGCGTTCGGATAGCTATTCGCGCGAGAGTATGCGCGATTATTCCCCGACGCTTGCCTACACCATTCCCTATCTTCTGATTCTGCTGGGTTCGATTCTGCCCAGCCTTGCTTTTTCAAGCGCCATGCCATTCCTGCCTCCGTTTGGTTTTGTGCTCCTGATCGCTTGGAGAATTATTCGCCCCGGACTGCTCCCTATGTGGATCGGCCTGCCATTGGGTGCGTTTGATGATCTGTTCAGCGGACAGCCCTTTGGCAGCGGTATCCTGCTGTGGTCGATCGCGATGATTACTATCGAATTTGTCGAAGCGCGCTGGCCGTGGCGCGGTTTTTGGCAAGATTGGGCGATCTATGCCTCAGCCATTTCTACCTATCTCATCCTAGCGTTGGCGGTGTCAGGAACCTTCCCGACAATGCATCATCTTGTTGCAATTGCACCGCAACTCTTGCTGTCTTTGCTGCTATATCCCATTATCGCCCGCATGGTTGCCGTGTTCGACAAGCTTAGGCTCAAGCGATTTAAGGTCATCTCATAGTGTTCTGGCGCAAGAAACGGGTGATCGTAAGCGCCAACACCCTGAAGAATGAATTTGATCGCAGAAGCTTCTTCATCGGTTCCGTCCAAGGCGGGATCGGTCTGCTGCTGGCTGGCCGGATGAGCTATCTGGCGATTGCTGAGAACGAGAAATATCGCACGGAAAGTGAAAGCAACCGGGTCAATCTGACCCTTATCCCGCCGCGTCGGGGTTGGATTCTGGACCGCAATGGTTCCCCGCTTGCATCGAATAAGGCTGACTTTCGCGTTGATGTGATCCCCGAACGGCTCGCAAACCCTGATGCAGCGCTTGAGCAATTGGGCGAGCTGTTGGGATTGTCGCCGGATAGGGTCAGCGATCTTCAATCACAGGTGAAGGAAGCACGCGGCTTCCAGCCCATCGAGGTCGCGAGCGGCCTCAACTACGACCAGTTTGCTGCGCTCAGCGTGCGTTTGCCTGATATGCAAGGGGTCATTCCGCAGCGCGGTTTCTCGCGCTTTTACCCTACCGGCTCAACCGTTGGCCATTTGATCGGATATGTCGGCCCGGCCAATGCCGAGGAGTATGAGGAGGATCGCAATCCGCTGCTCGTGACGCCGGGATATAAGATCGGCAAGGATGGGCTTGAAAAGCAGTTCGAGCAGGAATTGCGCGGCACGGCGGGCGCAAGGCGGGTCGAAGTCACCGCCAATGGCCGCATTTTGCGCGATCTTGATACGCGCAATGATATTCCCGGCAAGCCGGTTAAGCTCACGATTGACGGGCCGCTTCAAGACTATGCCGCCCGGCGTATCGGCCTTGAGTCCGGCTCTGTCGTGGTGATGGACTGCCTCACCGGCGACATTTTGTGCATGGCGTCCATGCCAAGCTTTGACCCCAACAGCTTTTCCGATGGTATCGGCAGTTTGGAATACGCCATGCTCAACGAGGATGAGCGGGTCCCATTGCGCAACAAAGTACTCAAGGGCCTCTATCCACCTGCATCCACCGTCAAACCGATGGTTTCAATGGCTTTCCTTCAAGAAGGCCTCGACCCTGAAGAGACCGTATATTGCGGCGGCGGGTTGAAGGTCGGCGACCGCTTCTTCCGCTGTCACGCGAGGCGTGGTCATGGCAATGTGAATATGTCGCGTGCAATCCACCAAAGCTGCGATGTCTATTACTACGCAATGGCGCAGCGATACGGCATGGATGTGATTGCCGAAATGAACCGGTTATGCGGGCTTGGCCAGACCTTTGAATTGCCGGTCATCAGCCAGTTTTACGGCACCGTTCCTGATCCCGCGTGGAAGGAAAAGAAGTACGGCCGCCCTTGGTATGCAGCTGACACGGTGAACGCCACGATTGGACAGGGTTATATGCTCGCCAATCCGTTGCAATTGGCGGTGAGTGCCGCGCGGCTTGCAACGGGGCGTCATGTGACCCCGCGCCTTACGATGGACTCTGAACCCAAGGGTTTTGAGCAGGTCGATTTCACTCCAGAGCATGTCAGCTATGTCCGCCAAGCGATGAGCGATGTCGTAAATGGGCCGGGCACAGCGCGTCGCGCACGTCTGCCGGTCTCAGGCGTAAAGATGGCCGGTAAGACGGGCACGGCGCAGGTTGTTAGCCTTGAGAAATCGGATGGCCGCACGGGTCCGTGGAAATATCGCGATCATGGCCTCTTCACCTTCTTCGCACCCTTCGACAAGCCGCGCTATGCCGGCGTTGTGGTGATCGAGCATGGCGGCGGATCAGGTTCTGCCTATCCGATAGCGCGCGACGTGATGACTTTCATGTTCGACCCGGCAAAGGGGCTTGCGCGGCTACGCTCGCTCGAGCGTGGATGGGGCGGCACCGCCCAGCAACGGCTTGAGCGCAAATATATCGCCTATGCCGAAGCAGCAGGGCAAACTGTGAAGCCGCAACCCAAAGATGCGGACGAGATTTTCAAGCGGGTCGAGGCCGAAGCGCGGCTCGCCGCAACGCAATCGGAAGAGATTGCAGAGCAAGTGATTGCGCCCCGCCCTGATCCGGCTGCATCTGGTGCTGCGAGGCCCAATCCAGAACAGCGCGTGATCGACAGGGCTGCTCAATGAGCTCGATCATTCCAGCACCAATTGCGCGCCAACCTTGGCAAATGCTGATCCCGCTGTTCTTGCTAGTGCTATTTGGTGCAGCGGTGCTCTATTCCGCAGCCGGCGGAGCAATGGATCCCTTCGCCACCTCGCACCTTATCCGCTTCGCCGTCTTTATGGTGATGGCAGCGATCATCGCCTGCCTGCCGCGCGAATTGGTCAAAATGCTGACCTATCCCGGCTATATCGCAGTTTTGCTGCTATTGTTGGCGGTTGAGATTATCGGAACATTAGGCGGCGGGAGCCAGCGTTGGCTCGAGCTTGGATTTATGCGGCTCCAACCGTCAGAGGTTATGAAGCCTGTCGTGGTGATTACCTTGGCGCGTTTTTATGACACATTGCCCGCGGGCATGATCCCAACATGGCGCGCGCTTGTTCCCGCAGGTGTGCT
>CALLIO010000272.1 GCA_938009055.1 uncultured Altererythrobacter sp. | reverse complement strand
TTTGCCTTTCGCAACTCTGATGGGCGCTTCTACGAGATATTCGATCCGCTCAGCGCCTCTCCCTCTGCGGCGCTTGCAGGACAAGGCGATCCGAGCGGCAACAATGACGGGTTTTCCTGTCCTTTGGGGCCTTTCCCGAATTTGCCGCCGGTTGCCCAGGATGATGACTTCACAACGCCATTTGAAACGGCGATTGCGCGCAATGTCCTTATCAACAATGGCAATGGCGTCGATTTCGACCCCGAAGATGGTCCGCTAACGGTCAATACCACGCCGGTTTCCGGCCCTTCCAACGGCACTGTCTCAATCGCTGCTAATGGCGATTTCACCTACACGCCCGCAGCAGGTTTCTACGGCACCGATACGTTCGTGTATCAGATTGCCGATCAAACCGGTCTGCCGGACACCGCGACCGTTACCATCACTGTGCCTGCACCGCCGATCGACCTTGTAACGGTCAAGACGCTGGCCTCGGGCAATTCGAACCCGCAAGTGGGCGATCCGGTGACTTTTGAGATCACTGTGACCAACAATGGCCCAGCGGATGCCACCGGCGTTTCTTTGACCGACCAATTGCCCGCTGGCCTCACGCCTACAGTCAACAATGGCAACGTAACCGCTGGCAGTTACAGCGCAGGAACGGGCCTTTGGACGATTGGCGCCCTTGCAAATGGTGCGACCGAGACACTGACAATCGAGGGTACTGTCGATCCTGCCGCAGGCGGCACGATCTTGGAAAATGTCGTTACCAAAGCCGAGGGCGATCAGGACGATCCGACCGATAGCGGTAACGATTTGATGGAAGGCATTGTCGTCTTCCCGCTCACCTTGCTAGCAAACTCGGACACGTCAGACGACATTGTCAGCAATGTTGGCGAGCCCAATGCGCTCAGCCTGTTCGACAATGACACTTTGGGCGGCAATCCTGTGGTGCCAGGCGATATGACGCTGAGCGTCGCCACCGGCTCCTCGCTTCCACCTGAGCTAAGCTTTGATCCAGCGACCGGCATCGTGGGTGTTGCACCGGGCACAGCGCCCGGGGTCTATTCGTTCGAATACCAATTGTGCGAAGTTGCGATCCCAAGCAATTGCGACACAGCCATTGCCACTGTGCCAGTGGTCGCCAATCCGATCGATGCGAATGACGATTTCGTATCCGGTATTGTCGGTGCGACCGGCGGGACAGCGGTGCTCAACGCCTTTGCCGATGATACAGTCGCGGGCAGCACAGCTGGGGCCTCAAACGGCACATTGGCTGTCGCAACGGGCAGCACTTTGCCGCCAGAGCTGACTTTCAACACAAGCACGGGTGACGTTGGCGTAGTCCCGGGGACACCAGCCGGGGTTTACAGCTTCGAATACACTTTGTGCGAGGCAAGCGATCCCGACAATTGCGACACTGCGACGATTACGGTCGTTGTGGAAGAGGCAGAGATCCTCGCCGTGAACGACACGCTTGCAAGCGTTGTGGGATCAACCGGCTTGCCCAATGCTGGTGCTGCAATCACCAATGACAGGCTGAACAACAATCCGGTCGATGTTAGCGATCTTACTGTTACGGTGCTTGCACCGGCAACCCCTGTCAGCACGGGCGCTTTGGTCCCAACGCTTGACCCAAGCACGGGCATTGTGACTGTTCCGGCCGGAACACCAGCAGACAGTTATTCGATTGCTTATCGTATCTGCGAAACAATCAACCCGACGAATTGCTCGCAAGCGCTCATCACCATTCCCGTGACCGCTCCGCCGATTGTAGCTGTGGACGACAATGCGACTGTGATCGACGGCCTTGCTGGCGAACCCAATGCGCTCAACGTGCTGACCGATGATACGCTTGATAGCGTTGCTGCAACCACGTCGAGCGTCACAATCACTCTTGCCGATGGCTCAACGGTCCCGTCCGAGCTGACTTTTGACACGGCCAGCGGCATTGTTGGCGTCGTCGCAGGGACCTTTGCTGGCAGCTACAGTTTCGACTACCAGATTTGCGAGCAACTCAACCCGAACAATTGCGATGTCGCAACCGCCACAGTCGATGTGCCTGCCGATCCAGAGCTAACAATGGACAAGCAAGCCGATGACGAGGAATTCGTCACGGTTGGTCAAATTGTGACCTATACTTACACTGTCACCAATATCGGCAATACGCCCGTCAACGACGTTGTCATCAACGACACCCACAATGCGTCGGGCCCTGCGCCAACCGTTGGCGGGGAGGTCTTGCTTACTGATGCTGCGCCAACAGGCGATTCCACCGATGCAGCCCAGAACGGATCGTGGGATGTGCTGGCGCCGGGTGATACGATTACCTTCACCGGAACCTACACCGTCCAACAGGCTGATATCGACAATCTGCAATAAGGAAGCATCGCCGCTTCTATTCATTTTGAGCGGCGATTGCTTGTGAGTAAGTTGGCATAAGTGTGTGCGATAAGCGTTCAGCAATCGCGGAAAGCACATTTATGGCACAGCCTTTTCAAGATCACCCCTATTTGACCGGTCACCATCAGCCGATGCGGTTCGAAGCGAACGCGCCGGATTTGATCGTCGAAGGCGAGCTGCCCGATGATCTGAACGGTGTTTTTTACCGCACGGGCGCAGAGCCGCTTTACGATCCGCCAGAGGGCTATCACTGGTTTGACGGCGACGGGATGGTTTATGGCTTTTTCTTCGAAGATGGCCGTGTATCCATGCGCAACAAATGGGTCCGCACGGAGAAGTTTGAGGCAGAGCTTACCGCGGGTAAACGCTTGTTCGGTGTGTTTGGCGACCCCGCGACCAGCGATCCCAGCGTGCAGGGAATGCGTTATAACACGGGCAACACCAACATCATCCTCCACAATGGCAAGCTCATGGCCCTGATGGAAGGCACGCAAGCGATTGAGATGGACCCGCGCAGCTTGGATACGCGCGAATATATGGATTATGGTGGCACCATTACCGGACCTTTTTCGGCCCACCCAACGGTGGATTGGAATACGGGCGAAATGATAAGCTATGGCTGGATGATCAATGGTCCGGCTGGCAAACCCGAGGTGCGCTACGAGCTGATCGACAAGAACGGCCAGATTACCAATCAGTTTTCGTTTGAAGCCCCTTATATGAGCATGGTGCACACCTCGCTTGCGACAGAGAATTATGTGCTGGTGCCATTCAATCCGCTCGAAGTGAGCATTGAGCGGGCCATGCAAGGCGGGCCGATGAATGCCTGGGTGAGGGGGCGCAATAGCAAGTTTGCACTCTTCCCACGCCACGGCAGCGCCGATGATATTCGCTGGCTCGAAATGCCGGGGCGGCATATGTTCCATGAACTCAACGCATGGGAAGAAGATGGCAAATTGATCGCTGATGTCGCGGCGGCCAATGGTACCGCGTTGTTCCCCAATGAAGATGGCTCGATGAACACGCATGGCGATACCGCGCTGGAGTTGCGGCGCTGGACGATTGATCTCACTGGCAAAACCAACGACATCAAAGAGGAAACTCTAAGCGATATGGACGTGCAATTTCCGCGTCCTGATGACCGCTTCATGACCCGCAAGACGCGGCACGGCTATGCCAATTCCAACTTGAATTCGGTCGATGGCCGCGTGGACGGCATGGATTCAGCCATCCACTTCGACACCAAAACCGGCAAAGAAGATGTCTATCACTTCGGAGATGGCGCGGGCTGCGGCGAATTGGTCTTCGCGCCCAAAGTGGGGGCAACGCAAGAAGCCGATGGCTATGCAATGACACTGGTGCATCCCGCCAATTCGAACCGCACAGAGCTTGCGATTTTCCAGGCGCTTGATGTGGCAGCAGGCCCGATTGCCAGGGTGATCGTGCCTTACCGCATCCCCAGCGGCTTTCACTGCAATTACTACAGCGCTGATGGCGCTTTGGGTGAGCCTGTTTTCAACTAGGGCAAGGCCGCACAGCTTCGAGCAGGCTGCAGACGCTGGCCTAGCTTCTGTCTAGCCCACTTGGTGACTAAGCAAGCTATTGACGGTTTGAATCAGAGTGCCAACGTCGACGGGCTTTGCGAGATGAATGTCGCTGCGCCCGAAAATTTCGATGATCAAAAGCTCAAATTCGCCGGATTTGAACGCTTCAATGGCCTTTGCTGCGTCAGGAGCGATGGGAACTTCATGCCCTTCAGCTTCCAGAACATCGCACTCCAGCATCGCTATGCACCGCCCAAACCCGCCGAACGCTCAGCCCTCTATTTCTTGCAGTCCTTGTCGTCTTCCTTCTTGCGGAAGATATTTCCGATACCGCAAGCAACGCGTGAGCCAACTTTCTTTGCATTGTTGGTGTGATGTTTTGCGCGGTCCGCTGCAACGGCGACAACTGCCTGACCAGCATTTTCACTCTTGAGCGCTTCGGCATAACGGCTTGTGGTTTCGCGAACACTGCGCAAATCTGCGCCAGTGACATTGCCAACGAGCGCGCGGCTGTTTGCGCCGATCTGGCGCGCGTTTTCTTGGTTTTCAGGAATACCCCGTTCTTGGCACGCTAGAATGTGACGCGTTGTTCCCATCTGAACATAAAGCTGAAAACGGTTTGTTCTTCGTCAGCGACGCACCAAAACATTCTATGGTTTCAGATAATTGCCGCGAGAAATGGCGGTGCTGTCAGACTAACTACAACTAGTCTCCGATTGGACTATCGTCCCACTTCCTGGTTCTCTGCATTCCCGAGTTTTCGCATTGCAGTTTTTCAGAAATGCCTCGTTAGTCTGACAACAACCGGCGCGTTTTAGATTAGGTGCAGCACTTACACTGAGTGGGTTCATCGTGTAGCTTGAGCGGGTGTCCGGGATAAGAATCAAGCAGCCCAATCAAAGAGCAGGCGAACTCATTGTTGCCGCACTGATTTTCCTTTGCATGTTTGCCGCCGCATTTTGGCTCCTTTCTCTTCCCAGTAGCATTTTCCAGATCGACGAACATGCCTCGCCTGCTGATGTTGCAGAGATTTCCCAAGAGCAGGCAGCTGTTAGCGGAGAGTTCTCTTTTGATCTGGAAAGCCCCCCTCAGCAGGCCGCCTTTCTCGTCGTCCTGAGCAGTCAGCCGATTGATCGAGTTAATTTCAACCAATCTCAACTTGGCCAAACGAAGGAAACACAAACAGCGACATTGCTGCCCGGGGGTAGGCTCTATGTTTCTAGCTTTACAATACCGCGGAGTTTTCTGTTTCCGGGGCTGAACCGGATCAACGTCTTCCCTGCAAAAGGGGTTGAGCAGCCCGGCAACCAGTCTGTCAGAATCCTAAGTGAAGGAGCAGCCAACACGACTGTTGAGCGCATAGGGATGTGGGGCTGGCTATTGCCAACATTGATGCTGACCGCTGGCATTTTGGCATTATTGCTATGTCTTGGCGGCTTATTGTTGGGCCAGAGGATGGCTGCCTATTTGCCGCTATTGGTGATGGCGGCGGGTTTTTGCGTGTTGGGTGCCTTGCCTTTTAATGCTGAGGCGTTGGCGTGGGCCGCAGAAAGCATGCTGCTCAAAGCGTCCATCGTGGTCGGCTTGGGAGGTGCTCTGGTCGCAGTGATTGTTGGGGCAGCGCAGCGCAATGAACGATTGGAGCCAGCAGAACTGGGCACTGCGGCAATGCTAGGCATTGCTCTGGGCTTGAGTGCTATTGCGTTGGGAACTGGCGTTTTTGTGTTGCCAGCCCTGTTTACCTTTTGCATCGTCGCTATCAGCACAATTGCATTCGTAGGCTATCGGTCAGCGCGACTTTTCTGGATTGATTTGGGCGCATTTCGGGCAAAGCTAACGACCCTGCAAAACACTATCGAAGAACAAGCAGATGAGCTTGACGCGAAATCGCGTCTCATTGCTGATGAAATGCAGCGGAGCGCTGTGCTGAAAGAACGCCAACGCATGATGCGCGATATTCACGATGGCATTGGCGGCCAATTGCTATCGCTAATGCTGCGCGTGAAATCCGGTAATCTTAGTCAGGTCGAAACGGCTAGCGGCATTAAACAAAGCCTGACTGACCTGCGGCTGGTCGTGGATTCGGCTGATCATCTAGGGGGCGACTTGATGTCAGCGCTAGCAACGTTTCGTTCCCGCGCGCAGCAGCAGCTTGGCGCAGCAGGGATTAAGCTCGATTGGCAATTCAACAGCGATATGGTCGGGCAGCTTAAATCGACGGGCAAGACACTCGACATATACCGCTTTATGCAAGAGGCGGTGACCAACATCGTGCGTCACTCTGGGGCTAAAGTGGCCCAAGTAAAAATTGCCTATCAATCGTCGCAAGATCGCTTGGTGATTGAGATATCAGATGATGGTTGCGGATTGCCCGATGAGAACGAGCTGTACGCTGGTAAAGGGCTAGCCAACTTGGGCGAACGCGCGCTGCAGTTGAAAGGCGAGCACTCGCTGGAGCGCGGACCTCACGGCACTGGAACATTGGTCAGACTATCGCTCGACACGTCCTAAATCACATGCTGATCCAGCCCAATTGCATCGCTTCAAAAACCGCCTCATTGCGTGAGTTTACCGATAGCTTGCCGTATACTGACTTCACATAGTCATTCACGGTGTGGGACGAGATACCCAGAGCATCCGCAGTTTCCTGATAAGTTAGACCCTTTGCAAAAAGCGTAAGGACATCAATCTCGCGATTGGTCAGCGCCTCGGTAGGGTCGTTTTCGTCAGGCAATATGGCCTGGTTTTGCAGATAATGCTCCAGCAAATAGGTCGAAACCTGCGCGCTGATTGGGTTGGCACCGGCAATGGTCGCATGGATATGCTGCACAATTTGAGGAGGCTCTGTATCCTTCAGAAGATAGCCATGGGCGCCTGCGGAAAATCCAGTCATCACACTTTCCCGGTCGCCTAAGACCGTCAATATGAGCGCTTTGGCAGAGGTTGTTTCGGTTAAGGTTGTGACAAAATTTGCGCCTCGGCCATCGGGTAGATCGAGATCCACCAAACACAGATCAAGCGGATTGCCAGCGCGCAATTCGCTCATCGCCCCGCGCAAAGATCCGCAACTAAAGGCGAGCTCCATGTCAGACTGTCCATTGATGACCGCAGCAAGGTATCCTCGCATATCAGGATCGTCTTCCAGCACACCGATCTTGATCAATCGGGTCATGGCTGGGCACCTTCATATTCGGTCTCAAGGGTCCAACAATTGCCATAAGGTTCGGTCTTCGCATGGACCCAAGCTTGCTTAGAAACTGGGGGGCTGCCTTTGGCCATATATTGGAACCTATTGGGGCGTTCTTGATGTGTGGCGGCACGAAAGCCGCGGCCGAATTCTTTCCGGCACAATGCATGGGCATCACCGGCATCATCAAGCGTGCCTCCAACGACCGGGTCGCTAAAGCGCAGCTCGCCGCCGGTCCAAACGGGTTCTAGATTATTGTCAGAGAGGCTTTTCGGGATCGGCTCGCTACCGGGCTTGAAGCATGCCATTGGCAGCGAAGCGCTGCAAAGCATATCGCCGGCATGTGGATTGCAAGACTGTTCCCCTTTTTCATCAGCACACCCAAGATTGACGTAGTCCGGGTTCAACACGCTCTTGGTGGCTTGAAACGTCAAACCCATGTCGCGTTCTGGAGGCAGGCAGACGGCAAAACCGAAAAAGTCGACGATGTGATCATCGCCCAATAACACGTCCACTTGTCGCAGATCGCCATCGCCTGACGCGATATATTCGAACAGATTGTCAAACTCGCGCGGCATCGGTTCCCCGCTGGGGAGATTTCGGCCTGAGGCGAATTTCATATCAAACAATTTGGCAGCTCGTATGTCTCCATTCGCGATCCAATCGGCATATTTTTCAGGCTTGCCAAACAAATAACTGCTTGCTTCGGTCGCACTCCAACTGCGCTCGGTATTGCCTACATTTAGGGAATCGTTGCTGGTTTGAGTCAACGAACGGGCGCTGACGACGAAGATACCCGATTTCAATTGAGTGGGAATCTCGACCGTATCGAGAAAGAAGCGGTCAAACCCGGCTTCATCATAGCCGCGATCGATCGTAACCGACCCCTTAGGGCCAATGCGCTTTTCAATATAAGCATGCTTTGGCGTTAGAGCGATTTTGCCATCTGCGCCCTCGGCAAAATTGTCTTCGACGCCGCCAAGGATGATCTGCTTTGTTTCGGCTTTGCGGCATTGGTAGGCGGCCAATGCGCCCATGCCAGAGTTCCAGCTCAATTCTTCTTTTGGGTTTTGTTTCTCAGCGTCGCCAGTGTCATTGGGATCGTGGTTGATCACGCTGATGATTGCGACGCTCAAGAATGTGCTGGTTAGTATTCCAACCAGCAGGAGTGCGGCCAGTTTGGTCGAAGAGATGCTGATCTCAGCCATGTGCTTAACCACGCTCCCTTCGTGAGTTTTATTCGCTCCAAATCCTTAGTGTGCCAACAATACTTTGCAATGCGGCAAACGCCTTCGGCCAGCATTGGTCAATGGCTTCACACAATCCGAAAATCCGGACGCCCATTGCTTGGGTCGCGTGAGCATAGACGCCCGAATTCCCCCATTGGCCTATTTGATGCAGTAATTGTTGCTGCCAGAGCTTTCATAGCCTGACGGGCAGCTGCCACTGCCTTTCAGCATCACTTTCTGGCCGGATCGGGTGGAAACGCAGTAATTGTTACCGCCTGAGCTGGTAAAACCTGATGGGCAAGAGCTGCCCACTTTGTGAACGGCAACAGCATCACCTTGAGAAATACACTTCGAACCCGAGGAGCTAAACCCAGATGGGCATCCACTGCCCACTTTCGAAACGGTTTTGCCGCTGGACTGGGCCATTGCAGCTTGCGGCATGGTGGCAAAAGCCGCAGCTGCAGTTAGAGCAAGAATTGTTGTACGCATTGTATTCTCCAATTGTTGTCAGTGGTTAAGCGCCGATCAGCGAGACGCGAAATTCATTTCGAAACCAACCAAGCTCTTGCCTGAGTCCGGCGCATAAAACTGGCAGTAAAGCTTTCCGCCGCGGCTCTCGTTGCCGCGCTCAAGATAGCGAGCGAGGAAGCTGATGCCGGTTTTACCGCGCTGCTTCATCTCTTTCGTATAAGCACTGGCCCGGTCGGAATTTTTGCCCGATGCACAGTCAGTGACACCCTGATCATTGCCGCAATGCAATTTCATCGCGCTTGTCCCCAAATACCGGGGAGATGTGCCATTCCAGTCATTGAGCTTTACTGTGCCGCCACCTGGATTTTTGGATTTCACGCACTGCCATTTGAGACCATTGCCCTTGCGCAATTGGTTGTATTTGGCGGTGTCGACTTCAAAATAGACGATCTCGCCCGCTTGCAGTGATGGCGTGATGCAATCGCGAATGACATTGCCCGGGCGGCGATTGATAAAGCCAGTGCGCTTCTCTTTCGAGAAACCCTGTTGGAACGTGTAGTCGCCCAACCGGCCGATCGTTACTTTTTCAAGCGGAATCCCAGCGCATTTGGTGAAATCGGTTAAGGACTTGGCCGGCACACCCATATCGGTGTTGCTGGCAACCGAATTGCTTTTTGCGCCCTTGGTCTTGCTTCCAGCGAGACGATCCAGTTCGTTTACAGCTTCGCCTTTCTTCTTATCGGCTTCGCGCTTAATCGCAGAGCCAATGCCGCCAAACTGTGCCGCAGCACCGCCCGCAACCATGGTTCCTGCAGCAATCGCAATGGCGACCGCTGAAATCTTATATTTCATCTCAATGACCCTCTCGGTTTATACTA
>CALLIO010000271.1 GCA_938009055.1 uncultured Altererythrobacter sp. | reverse complement strand
TTTTCCGGCAATGAGCTCGTCATCGACAAGTGGTTCACTTTGCAAGCCTTTTCAAGCCATTCCGATGTGATCGAGCATGTCAAAGCGCTTGCGCAGCATCCCGATTTCACCATGCACAATCCCAACCGCGTGCGCTCGCTCTATATGGCGTTTGCTGGCAATCCGGCAGCGTTCCATGATGCCAGCGGCCAAGGGTACGCTATGATTGCGGATATGATTATCGCCCTCGATGCGCTCAATCCGCAAACGGCAGCGCGCTTTGTTCCAGCGCTTGGCAAATGGCGCAAGATCGAGGCGGGGCGAGCCGCTTTGATGAAGGCTGAGCTTGAGCGAATCGCAGCGGTTGATGGATTGTCGCGCGATACATCCGAGCAAGTGACGCGCAGCCTTGATGGCTAAGCCGCTTCCCCATCTAACCTCGCGACTGTTGGAAAAGACGCCGCATGGCTTTTTCCAAAGCGGGGGCGGCGCGCATCAATATGGCTATGGCGGCGAAGGGGATCCCGCCAGCATTGCCGCGACCCGCATGGCGGCAGCGAGCAGCTTGCAAGATGGCGGGCAGATCATCACTCCGCATCAAGTTCATTCTCCCGATGTCGTGACAGTGACTGAGGCTTGGGAGGATACTGCTGAGGGGCGACCAATTGCCGATGCGCTCGTCACAGCGAAGCGCGGCTTGGCCCTTGGCATTGTGACGGCGGATTGCGGGCCAGTGCTGTTTGCCGATGCAAAGGCGAGCGTGATTGGCGCAGCCCATGCCGGATGGCGTGGTGCGCATTTGGGCGTGCTCGAAAACACGATTGCTGCGATGGAAGCCTTAGGAGCGAAGCGCAGCCGGATTGCCGCAGCTATTGGCCCCACGATTGCACAAGCCAGTTACGAGGTTGATGACGGTTTCCGCGCGCAATTTGCCGCAGAAGACTCGCGATTCTTCGCTGCCGGCAAACGCGCAGGCCATCACCAATTTGATCTGCCTGCCTATATTGCGCACCGGCTCCAATCATCGGGAATCACACGGATCGATGATTGCGCCGAAGACACGTACGCAAACTCAGATCGGTATTATTCCTATCGGCGCGCCACGCATCAGGGTGAGGCCAATTATGGCCGCCAGATTGCCGCAATTGCGCTGGCTTGAGGCGCTTTTTTCAATCCTTGCACAAAACCGAACAGTCTGTGACCAAAACACGGTTGGCAAGGGTCTCTATTGCGTCTATCAGCGCGCCCAAACAGGGCATGGAAGCTGTTGCGCGTCCAAGTCTGAACCGCACAAGCACGCTGCGCATTCCACCGCATGGCGCGTTTAGGTGAAATTCGATAAAGCCCTGCCAATCGCGAGCAGGGCAAAAGACAAAACAGCAGGGCTATTGAGCATGACTGATATACAGGAAGATGGAGTTCGCCGCCGCGACTTTATCACCATTGCGGCCACAGGAACCGCTGGCGTGGGCGCGCTGGGCGCAGTCTATCCACTGGTCAGCCAAATGGCTCCTTCCGCAGACGTTTTGGCGGAAAGCACCACCGAAGTGGATGTTTCTGCAATCGAAGAAGGCCAAGCGATCAAGGCAGTCTTCCGCAAGCAGCCACTTTTCGTAAAGCGCCTGACGGCTGAAGAGATTGACGCGGCCAAGCGCGATGATGCCGCTGATATGCGCGATCCGCAAACTTTGGCTGACCGCACTCAAGAAGGCCATGAAGATATATTGGTCATCATGGGTGTTTGCACGCACCTTGGCTGTGTTCCACTGGGTGCTGCCGAGGGCGAGAGCAAAGGCGAATATAACGGCTATTTCTGCCCTTGCCACGGCTCGCATTATGATGAAGCAGGCCGGATCCGCAAAGGTCCCGCGCCAACCAATCTCGAAGTTCCTGAATACGCCTTTACCTCCGACACCGTCATTCAAGTCGGCTGAGCGAAACAAAGAAGAGAGCTGCCATGAGCTTTGCCTGGGCAAAACCCTACGAACCGCAAAACGATTTGATGAAGTGGATCGACCAGCGTCTTCCGCTTCCGCGTTTGGTCTATGATGCTGTTGGTGCGGGTTATCCGACGCCGCGCAACCTCAACTATATGTGGAATTTCGGCTCGCTTGCGGGCTTCTTCCTCGTGCTGCAAATCGTCACCGGCGTCATTCTGGCGATGCATTACGCAGCCAATTCGCAAGTCGCCTTTGCCACCACAGAGCACATTATGCGCGACGTAAACTGGGGCTGGCTGATGCGCTATGCGCACGCCAATGGTGCCAGCTTCTTCTTCATTGTGATTTACCTGCATATCTTCCGCGGGTTCTTCTACTCCTCTTACAAGGCCCCGCGCGAGATGATCTGGCTGCTAGGCGTGGTCATCTTCCTGCTGATGATGGCAACCGCCTTTATGGGCTATGTGCTTCCTTGGGGTCAGATGAGCTTTTGGGGCGCAAAAGTGATTACCGGACTGTTCGGGGCAATTCCGCTGGTGGGTGAAAGCTTGCAAGTGTGGCTGCTGGGCGGATTTGCGCCTGACAATGCTGCGCTCAACCGTTTCTTCTCGCTTCACTTCCTGCTGCCATTTGTGATTGCAGGCGTTGTGATCTTGCACATTTGGGCGCTGCATATTCCCGGCTCCTCCAACCCCACGGGCGTTGAAGTGAAGCAGGAATCGGACACTGTGCCGTTCCACCCATATTACACCGCCAAGGATGGCTGGACGCTGGGACTGATCCTCGTGATCTTCTCGCTCTTCGTCTTCTTCATGCCAAACATGCTGGGCCACCCCGACAATTACATCGAGGCGAACCCGCTTTCGACGCCAGCTTTGATCGTGCCGGAATGGTATTTCTACCCCTTCTACGCGATCCTGCGGGCCTTCACCTTTGACTTCATCCTGCCTGCCAAATTGTGGGGCGTATTGGCGATGTTCGCATCGATCCTGATCTGGTTCATCCTGCCATGGCTTGACCGTTCACCCGTGCGCAGCGGCCATTACCGTCCGCTCTTCCGCAAGTTCTTCTGGTTCGGCCTGATCCCGACCATGCTGGCACTGTTCTGGCTGGGCGGCATGCCGGCTGAAGAACCCTATGTGATGCTGAGCCAAGTGTTCACGGCCTATTACTTCCTGCACTTCCTGGTGATCCTGCCGATCATCAGCCAGATCGAGAAGCCTGAGCCGTTGCCATTTTCAATCACCGAAGGTGTGCTCGGCAAGGATGAGAACGCAGTGCTCGATGCCAAGCCAGCTGCGGCCAAAGCCTGAGGATAGAGAGAAACATCATGATCCGTCTTTTCGCTTCTGCCATCGGCCTCGTCTTCGCAGGTGTCGCGCTCATCTCCTTGGGCTTCGGCATCTATGCTTTCCTGACCGAAGATCCGGTCAAGCATCTGCCTTATAAGCAAGCACCATCGGTCGACTATTCCTTCAATGGACCGGTCGGCAATTGGGATATCGCCCAGCTTCAGCGCGGCTACAAAGTCTACAAAGAAGTCTGCGCCGCGTGCCATTCAATGAAATTCGTAAGCTTCCGCAATCTGGCTGATCTTGGCTACAGCGAAGGTCAGATCAAGGCTGAAGCGGCAAGCTGGACTGTTCCGGGCATTGATCCGAATACGGGCGAAGCGTCGACCCGTCCGGGCATGCCGACAGACGCGTTTCCGTCACCATATCCAAACGATGTGGCAGCTGCTGCTGCTAACAACAATGCGATCCCGCCTGACCTTTCGCTGATGACCAAAGCGCGCAAGAACGGCACCAATTATGTCGCAGCGCTTCTGTCTGGTTATGCGGCTCCCGATCCTGCAGTTGTGGCTGAATTCCCCGAAGCAGCGCCGGGCCCGGGTCTTTATCACAACCCGTATTTCAAGAACCTCAACCTTGCGATGGCACCGCCGCTCGCGCCCGATCAAGTCACTTATGATGACGGAACGCAGGCGAGCGTCGTGCAAATGTCGGAAGATGTTGCAGCGTTTATGACTTGGACCGCTGAGCCCAAGATGATCAAGCGCAAGCAAACCGGCTGGGCTGTGGTCGGCTTCCTGATCTTTGCAACCATCCTTGCCTTTTTGGCCAAGCAGCAGGTCTGGTCTTCGCTCAAGCCGAGCTCGGGACCAAAGGAAGAACAGATTTAGTCGGGCCAATTACCGGCTGAAACGCATGATAGAGCGCTCCACCATCTACAGTGATGGCGGGGCGCTTTTCATTTGAGGGAAGAGCGCATGATGACTGTAGAAGAATTGCGCGCATTGGTGCGCAC
>CALLIO010000270.1 GCA_938009055.1 uncultured Altererythrobacter sp. | reverse complement strand
GGGCCTGAACTGGAGCGCGGTGTTTCGGTGCGCGAAATGCTGGCTCAGCGGCGGAAATTGGATGCAGTGCTAGCTAATGTTCCTGCGCAGCGCCCCGGAATTATCGACACTTATGTCATTTCCATTGCGCTCGACAGCGATCCGGTTTTTGCGCGTGAGGCGCGGGAAGCGGGCAAGGTTCTGGGGCGGCGTTACGGCGCCGAGGACCGCACGCAAGTTTTGGCTGGCCCCGATGGCACAAGCAATGAACATCCCAAGGGATCGCTCACCGCGCTCACGCTGGCCCTGGCCCGCCTGTCCGAAGTGATGGACGCGGAGGAAGATGTACTGGTGCTCTACACCACCAGTCACGGCCTGCCGCAGGGGCTATATTATCACTATGGCGATACGGGTTACGGCATCCTTTCGCCAAAACGCTTCCAATCGGTGCTGGAGGAATTGGGGATCAAGCGGCGCGTTCTGATCCTTTCGGCCTGCTATTCAGGTGTGTTTATCCCGGCGCTGCAAAGCGATGACACGGCGATCCTCACCGCCTCTGCTGCCAATCGCACGAGCTTTGGCTGCGCGCCGGACAACGACTGGACGTTCTTTGGCGATGCGCTGATCAACCGCGCCCTGCGCAAGCCTTTGCCGCTGTCAGCCGCTTCGAATGAGGCGAATTTGTCGATTGCCGATTGGGAATCGCGGCGCAAATTGTTCTCAAGCCTGCCCCAGCGCTCAATCGGCGCATCCGCACAAAGCTGGCTGGGCGCGCTCGAAGCGCAGATCCCTCAGCAGGCGACGGCGCCCACCGGTCGTCTAACTGACGCGGCAGAATAACCGTTCAACGCTACAAACCAAGCGGTTCCAAAGCGTTCATCTAGCCTTCATGTTTACAGACGTAGTCGTGATGGCTACAGATGTAATCGTGAGTCCCCAAAGGGGTGGGAGGTGGTGGAATGTCCTCTAGCAATAGCGAGAAGCCTGAGCGCATAAGCGAAGCGGAACACGCCGTGATGGAGGCTTTGTGGGATGCCCATCCGGCCAGCGCCAGCGATGTGTGCGATGCGGTTTGTGCCAAACGCGACTGGAGCCTTGCCACTGTAAAGACATTGCTCTCGCGCCTTGTGGCCAAGGGTGCGATCCGCAGTGAGCCGGACGGACGCCGCTTTCTCTACTCCCCCGTAATCGAACGCAGCGACTATGTCGGCGGGGAATCGCGCCGTCTGGTCGATCGCTTGTTCGGGGGCAGGGCAGCGCCGCTCTTCGCGCATTTGGCAGAGCAAGAGGCCTTGACCGAAGACGATCTCGCCGAGATTGAGGCGCTGTTGAAGGAGCTGAAGCAATGAGCCAGTTCCTGATCGAAACATTCGTCTGGACCGGGGCGCTGATCGCTCTGGTTCTTCTCATTCGCCGGCCTGTCGCGCGCTATTTCGGGCCCAATCTGGCCTATGCCTTGTGGGCATTGCCGATGGCCCGCTTGCTGCTTCCGCCGCTGGAGTTGCCAGCGTGGCTTGCGCCACAGGCTGGTCTCGCAGTGTCTGTACCCGGTAATCTACTTATCCAATTCGAGCCTGCTCCACCGTCCGTTGGTGACCCATCTGCCGCAATTCCCTCCGTGTCGATTCTGAACTCGCTTGGCGGGCTTCCATGGGTCGAAATCGGTCTGGCAATCTGGATCATCGGCGCGATTTTCTTCCTCGCATTGCGGTATAATGGATATCGCAAAATGCGCGCGGAGGTATTGAAAGAAGCGGTAGAAGTCGGGCGCGAGGGCGAGGTGCGTCTTGTTGAAACTCCAGCAACAACGGCGCCCCTTGCCTTTGGCATTCGCGATGCGGTTGTGGCGTTGCCTCCCGGCTTTATGGCGCAGCCCAATCGCCAGGCGCGCGATCTGGCGTTGGCGCATGAGCTGGCGCACCACAAAGGGCGCGACATTCTGGTGAACTTTGCGGTGCAGCCGCTGTTCGCGCTGCATTGGTTCAATCCGCTTGGTTCGATGGGCTGGCTGGCGCTGCGCCGCGATCAGGAGGCAGCATGCGATGCGCGGGTGTTGGCGCAATACGAACCACAGGAACGCGCAAGCTATGCGGCGACCTACGCACAAGTGATCGCCAGCTTTGCCGCGGGGCCCAAAGTGGCGCTCGCCGCGCCCATGGCTTGTCCGGTGCTGGGCGAAAAATCGATAATTCAACGCTTGAGGAGTTTGAAAATGAGTGATGTATCGCCTTCGCGCCGCTGGGCTGGACGCGCTTTGATCGGGGCGGCGGTCGTTACACTGCCGCTGACCGCCACGATCAGCTATGCCGAAGGGGCTGCGCCCGCGCCGCCGGTTGCACCTGCTCCGCCTGCTGCGCCAATGGTGAGCGTTAGCGCCCCATTGGCTCCCGTTCCGCCTGCGCCTCCCGTACCGCCTGCCGCTCTTGCGCCTCTCGCCATCCAAGCAGCGAGTGAGCTGGAGGTTGAGGTTGAGAACGATGTTCAGGGCGATGAACCTGTTGTGATCGTCAAGAAGGTCAAGCGCAGCGACGATGGCCAGCAAGACACGCAAGTGCACCGCGTCAAAGTCATCAAAAACGGCAAGCATTTGAGCGATGAGGAAATCGAGGAGATGATGGTCGAAGTGCGCGATGGGCTCGCCGAGGCTGATGATGCCATCAGGGAAGCGCATGAGCAGCAGCGTATTGCGATCAAAATGGCCAGTTCGCACAATGGTGAAAAGACAGTGATCGAGACCAAATGCGACTCTCAGACGGTAAATGAGTCTGGCGATGGGCAGATCGTTATGGTCTGCAAGAGCGATGTCATTGCATCGGCCCTTTCCGGCCTGAAAGAAGCGCGCTCCTCGCTCGCAAAAGACAAGAAGCTTGATGATCGTGTGCGGGCCCAAGTGCTCGAAAGGATCGACGAGCAGATCCGCAAATGGGAAAAAGACGCCGGCTAAGACCGTTCAATAGTTAGGAGCCTGGGGGCGGGGTTGCTGCGGCGATCTCGCCCCCTTTTTCTCCACACGGGACGGGTTAACACGAGTTCACATAGCATTCATTCGTCGCTACTATTGCACAACTCGCCGCAGATACAGGAGGTGGTGATGAGTGATGAATTGAGTGGAGATAGCGGGGTCGTGAGCCGACCGGAACGCTCTCCGGGGATCAAATTGCTGTTTGTGGGATTGATCGCGGCGGTGCTGATCATCCCGCTGATGCTGGTGTGGGCGCTGGTCTATGACCGGCAAAATCAGGCTGAAACCGCGCAGAGCTCTATTGTTGAGGGCTGGGCCGGATCGCAAGTGATCGCAGGCCCGATTATCTCGGTTCCTTTCACAGCGACCGAAGAACAGACAACCGAACAAAACGGGCAGACCACGACCAAGACTGTCGAGGTTGAGCGCACATTGTTCATCTCTGCCAATTCCAACGAGGTTGCGACCACGATGGACCCAGAAGAGAAGCAGCGCTCAATCTATCAAACGGTCGTCTACAATGCAGAATTTACCGGCAAGGCGAATTTCGAACTGCCCGCCGATCTTGAGCGCTTCGGTGTCGATGTCGACACGCTGAAATGGGATCAGGCGCAATTGCGTATTGGCGTATCCGATGCACGCGGCCTGACCGAAGGTGGGACATTGACTGCCAATGGTGAGGCGCTCGAACTGCGCCCCGGCCGCGGGCCAGCGGCAACGAGCGGCGAGGGCTTCTTTGCCTTCGTCAATTGGAACGGTGAAGGCGCGCTTGCGGTTGACTACAAATTCGGCGTGCGCGGAAGCAAAAGCCTTAGCCTCGTACCGCGCGGGGGGCTGACCAAATGGGACGTTAGCTCACCATGGGCAAGCCCGAGTTTCCACGGTGCGCGTTTGCCTGATGAGCGTGATATTCAAGAAAGCGGATTCACCGCGAATTGGGCTGTGCCGCAGTTGGCACTGGGCGATCCACCGGTCACAACATCGGATTATGGCCCGCCGCAAATCCAATCGCCCGGTGATCGCTTCAGCTCGGTCGAAATCTATGGCGACGGATCGGCCTCTTCGAGCGGAAGCCAAGCGATTAGCGTCGATCTGATCGAGCCGGTGGACCTGTATTCAAAGGTCGATCGCGCGGTGAAATACGGCTTTCTATTCATCGGTTTCACCTTCCTTGCATACTTCCTGTTCGACATTGTCGGCGGGGCGCGGGTCGCTTCGGCCGAATATCTGCTGACGGGCGCAGGGCTAGTGCTTTTCTTCGTGCTGCTGCTCGCCTTTGCCGAGGTTGTCGGCTTCACATTCGCTTACATCGTAGCGAGTGCCGCCACGATTGGGCTGCTGGCTGCATACAGCGCAGCAGTTTTGGGCAGTTGGAAGCGAGCGAAATTCATGGGCGCGCTTTTGGTCGGGCTCTATGCTCTCCTGTTCGTGCTCTTGAACCTTGAAGGGCTCTCGCTTCTGATCGGTTCGGTCATGCTCTTCGCAGCACTGGCCGGGGTAATGTACGCAACGCGCGACATCGACTGGTCATCGGTCGGGCGCAGCAAAAGCGGGCAAGCGGTAACAACCACCGCCTAATTGCACATAGCGTGCAAAAAGAAAGGGCGCGGCCTGTCGATGGTCGCGCCCTTTTCCTATCGGTTAGCGATAAAAATCTGTCAGCGGATCTGCGTGATCGCATCGCATTGACGGTCATCGCCTTGAAAGCCGAGCTTGAGCGCATTCATGCGTTGCTGGCTTGTGCCATGGGTGAAGGCGTGCGGATTGATCTGCTGTCCGGCGCGGCGCTGCAATGTGTCATCGCCAATCGATGCAGCGGCCCGCATTCCTTCTTCAAAATCGCCGCGTTCGATCAGGCTGGCATTTTTCGCCGCCCATACGCCGGCATAACAATCAGCCTGCAATTCCATCAGCACTTGCAGCTGGTTCGATTGCCGCGGGTTTTGCGCCTGGGCGCTGCGGATCGCGGCAGAGATGCCGGTGACGGTCTGGATATGGTGGCCATATTCATGGGCAACCACGTACAGTCGCGCAAAGTCGCCGCCATCGCCTGCCATTTGAGCGAGCTGCTGGTAGAATGACGTGTCGATATAGATCGTCTGATCGGCGGGGCAGTAAAACGGGCCAACGGCTGAAGACGCGCGGCCGCATCCGCCCGTGTTGAAGTTTCCGGCATCGGTGATGAAATTGAGCGATGGCTGCTGAAACCCGCTTACGCCTTGCTCGGCAAAGACCTGTTCCCACGTGGTGTTGAGCGAGCTCAATGCATTGCAAGTCTCGGTCGCATAGGCGTTTTGCGTGCACAATTCCTGTTCGCTCATTTCAGTGCTTTGGCTGGTTTGCTGTCCGCCCGCGCTGCTGCCTTCTATCGTTGAAAGCGTCTCCATCGGATCAACTCCGAAGACGAGCGCTGCGATAAGAGCGATAACAATGGTACCGCATCCGACCCCGCCTGCACGGCGTCCACCACCGCCGCCTCCTGCGCTGCCCACCTTAATGTTGGACGTATCAAATGGATTAAGGCGCATGGCTTCCCCTCCCTGGCGCGTGAGCAAATCTCTGTCTTAAATGCGCTTTACGCTGGACAGAGCCGAAAGCGAAGGCAAAAGCTGTGCACGGACATTTTCAAAAGGATCGGCACATGCTTCTCACCGGCAAGCGCGCATTGGTTACAGGCTCGACATCAGGCATCGGCCTGGCGATGGCGCGGGCGCTGCATGCTGAGGGCGCCGAGGTGATCCTCAACGGGTTCGGCGATGAGGGCGAGATAGCCACGATTTGCCAAGAGCTTGGCCAAAACGGAGGGAGCGCCAAGCACTTTGCCGCCAATCTGCTCGATGCGAATGAAATTGAAGACATGATGGCGGATGCCGGTCCGCTCGACATTCTGATCAACAATGCCGGTATGCAGCATGTTGCGCCGGTTGATGAGTTTCCGACTGACAAATGGGATGCGGTCATCGGCCTCAATCTGACAGCAGCCTTTCACACGACGCGGCTGGCGGTGCCCGCTATGCGTGACAAAGGTTGGGGCAGGCTGATCAACACGGCCTCTGCGCATTCGCTGACTGCATCGCCCTTCAAAAGCGCATATAATGCGTCAAAACATGGCATTGTCGGCTTCACCAAAACGGTCGCGTTGGAATTGGCGCAATCGGGCGTTACAGCCAATTGCATTTCGCCCGGTTACGTTTGGACTGAACTCATCAAAGGGCAAATCCCCGATACTATGAAAGCGCGCGGTTTGAGCCGCGAAGAAGTCATCAATGATGTGCTGCTGGCAAAGCAGCCGACCAAGAAGTTTGTGCAGCCCGAAGAAGTGGGCGCATTGGCGGTTTTCCTGTGCCGCGAAGAAGCCGGCAATGTCACCGGCTCCAATTGGAGTATGGATGGAGGCTGGACCGCCGAATGATGTTCACGCGGTTTCGAATAGCAGCTTTGGCAGCAGCGGCGCTGACCGTTTCCGGCTGTGCAAGCACGCAGAATGCGCGCGATTTCGAGACGCAATTTGCACTCGCGCAAACCGCGCTCGCAGAAGATATTGCCGTGCTTGCGAGCGACGAATTTCTTGGACGCAGGCCAGGGACTGAGGGCGAGATCAAAACGCTCGATTTCATGGAGCGCGAGTTAAAGCGCGCCGGACTGGTTTCTGGCACCAATGATCCGGCCAATCCGTGGCGCGCGCCGGTCGGTCTTGTCACCACCGTGGCACAAAGCGGCAATGTGATCTTGACCATTGAAGGGAGCGAAGTGCTGCTCGACGCTTCTGATGCGACTGTGCTGACCGGAAGCAGCCGCGCGCTGGTCGAAGGGGCAGAGCTGGTTTACGTCGGTAGCGCAGCGGCGGGCGTTGATGCTGACGCAGTGAGCGGCAAGGTCGCCATTCTTCAAGGAGAGCCGGGCAAAAGCCCCGCACGCCGCGCGAAATTGTTTGATCAAGGTGCGATTGCGGTCATCACCTTGGTCGAGACACAGAATTCGATCCTTTCCTTGCGCAATTCAGCCGGACGCGAGCGTTTTCAGCTCGCCAGCAGCGTGGATGATGCGATCAGCGCCTATGTGACCCGTGCGGCAATGGCTGAGGCGATACCGGGCTGGGAAGGTTATGTTGAGCAGCTCGAGGAGCTGTTGAAAGAGAATAGCAGCGCGGTCTTGCCGCTTTCCGCAACCGCGCGGATCGAGGCAAGTACTGACCGGCGCGAGGTGACTTCGCACAATTTGATCGGCAAATTGCCCGGCACCAACCCTGATGCGGGCGCAGTGCTGATGCTGGCTCATTGGGACCATTTCGGCGAATGCGGCGAGCTGGGCGATGAGGACCGGCTGTGCAATGGCGCGGCGGACAATGCCTCGGGCGTTGCTGCCATCATCGAACTGGCGCGGCGTTTGGCGCGCAGCGGCCCGCATGACCGCGATATTTATGTTTTGGGCACCACGGCAGAGGAGTGGGGCTTGCTGGGCGCAGAAGCCTTTGCCGAAAACCCGCCGCTGCCATTGGACGAGATCGTCGCCGCCTTCAATTTCGATACGGTTGCCTTGGCCCCGCGTGGCGGCGCCATTGGGTTTATCGGCGAGGGGGAAACGCCGCTTGATCCGCTTGTGGCACAAGCGATTGCAAACAGTGGCCGTGATCAGGGGAGCCGGATTTTGGCTGAGCAATTCCTCCAGCGCCAAGATGGCTGGGCGCTGCTGCAACGCGGTGTCCCTGCAATTGTGATCTCCAGCGCCTTTGGCGATGAAGACCGGCTCAATGACTATCTCAGCACGCGTTATCACAGCGCTGATGACGAGATTGAGGGGATGGAGCTGGGCGGCGCGGTGGAAGACTTGCTGTTGCATCAGTCGCTGATCGAGCAGGTTGCCAGCGTCGAAGGGTACAGCCCAGCGGCCAAATAGGCACGGCTGCAAGGCATCTTGGAATAAAGGCTGATCCCCCACTAGCGATTGTCACAAAGCTTGGTTACATGGGCCGTCACGATTTTCGGCATCCGCGGCGCGATTCTCAACCAATTGGCCCCCTTTGAAAGTGACACATATGGATATTCCCCTTGGCCTGACCTTTGACGACGTACTTCTGCGTCCGGCCGAGAGCGATGTTCTGCCTTCGATGGCGAACACCGCCACCCAGCTGACGCGCGGCATCGCGCTCAACATTCCCGTTCTTTCGGCGGCGATGGACACCGTCACCGAAGCGGATATGGGCATTGTGATGGCGCAATTGGGCGGCATTGGCGTGCTTCACCGCAATCTCACAGTCGAGCAGCAATGCGCCGCCGCTCGCGCGGTCAAACGCTTTGAAAGCGGCATGGTCGTCAACCCGATTACGATTGGGCCCGACGCGACATTGGGCGATGCGCAGCAATTGATGACATCAAACAACATCAGCGGTATTCCGGTGACGGATAAGTCCGGCAAGCTTGTCGGTATTCTCACCAACCGTGATGTGCGCTTTGCCGAAAATCCAGCTCAGCCCATTTCTGAGCTGATGACGACCGAAAATCTGGCAACCGTTCCGCTTGGCACAAGCCAGGATGAAGCGCGTAAATTGCTCCATCAACGCAGGATTGAAAAGCTGCTGGTGGTTGATGATGATCAGCATTGCGTGGGCCTCATCACGGTCAAAGATATCGAAAAAGCGGTCAATTATCCTGATGCTACTAAGGATGAGGCGGGCCGTCTGCGTGTTGCCGCGGCTACCACGGTTGGCGATAAGGGTTTTGAGCGTACCGAAGCCTTGATCGATGCCGAGGTAGATGTGGTGATTATCGACACGGCGCATGGCCATAACAAGGATGTGGCAAAGGCGGTCGAACGGGCCAAGAAGCTTTCCAATTCGGTTCAGATCGTCGCGGGCAATGTTGCCACGGCAGAAGCTACACGTGCGTTGGTTGATGCAGGCGCAGATGCGGTGAAAGTTGGTATTGGCCCAGGCTCGATCTGCACCACGCGGGTTGTCGCGGGCGTTGGCGTGCCGCAGCTCACCGCGATCATGGAGTCGAGCGAAGAAGCGGCCAAGTCGGGGGTCCCGATTATTGCTGACGGCGGCCTTCGCACCAGCGGCGATGCAGCCAAAGCGTTGGCGGCCGGCGCATCATCGGTAATGGTCGGATCAATGCTGGCGGGTACGGAAGAAGCGCCGGGTGAAACTTTCCTTTACCAAGGGCGCAGTTACAAAAGCTATCGCGGCATGGGCAGCGTCGGCGCGATGGCGCGCGGCAGTGCCGACCGCTATTTCCAGCAGGATGTTCAGGCGCAAAAACTCGTGCCAGAAGGGATCGAAGGACAGGTTCCTTACAAGGGGCCAGCAGCCGAAATCGTACACCAGCTGGTCGGCGGGGTTAAGGCCGCGATGGGCTACACCGGCTCTGCAACCTTGGCCGATCTGCGCGAGCGTGGAAAGTTTGTCCGCATCACCAATGCGGGGCTATCGGAAAGCCATGTCCATGATGTCGCGATCACCCGCGAAGCCCCCAATTACCCCACGCGCTAGGCCTGATTGAATGCGCCCCGCAGCTCGCGTCCAAGCCGCTATCGAATTGCTCGATGGCATCATTGAAGCTGCCCAAAATCGGGGTGCACCCGCTGATCGGCTGATTTCGCAATATTTCAAGGAACGCCGCTATGCCGGAAGCAAGGACCGGCGCGCCGTTCGCGAGCTGGTCTATGGCGCGATCCGTGCTTGCGGGCCGGTGCCCGAATGGGGCCGTGCAGCCATGCTTCGGCTGGCTGAGAGTGATGAAAGTATCAAGGCGCTGTTCGATGGTTCCGACCATGGTCCAGCTCCCATCAAGGAAGACGAAGTCGTCGCCAAGGGCGGCGCGGCGGCCCAATGGCTGGTGGAGCGATTGGCCGTTTCTGGCATCGACGCAGAGCATCACGCCGCGCTGCTGGGCCGCGCCCCGCTTGACCTGCGGGTCAATGCTCTGAAGGCTGAGCGCGCAACGCTGGAATTGCCCGAAGCTGGCGAGCCGCTGACCGCGCCGCACGCATTGCGCTTTCCCACCGGCACCAAGGTCGAGCAATGGGAAGCTTACCGCGACGGTTTGGTGGAAATTCAAGATCACGGCAGCCAGTTGGTGTGCGAGGCGATTGTCCCAGAAGACGGCGCTTGCGTGATTGATCTGTGCGCGGGAGCGGGCGGGAAGACATTGGCGCTGGCTGCCAAGATGGCGGGCGCGGGGACGCTGATCGCGTCGGACACAGACAAGCGCCGCCTTGGCAATCTTGCGCCGCGCGCAGCGAAGGCTGGTGCCAAAGTCGATCACACAGTGCTGCTTGATCCGGGCAAGGAAATGGAAGCGCTCACTGATTGGCAAGGCAAGGGCGATATCGTGCTGGTCGATGCGCCATGCTCGGGCACAGGAACTTGGCGCCGCAATCCGGAAAGCCGCTGGCGGATAACCCCGAACGAGCTCGACAAGCTTGCCGCAACGCAAGACCGCCTGCTCGATATTGCTGCGCAATTGGTAAAGCCGGGCGGCGCAATTGTTTACATTACTTGTTCGCTTTTGAACGAGGAGGGCGCGGACCGGATCGACGCCTTTCTTGAGCGGACATCAGACTGGCAGGCCACTACGCCTGCGCTGCCAATCGGCGAGGAACATCGCAAAGGAATGCGGCTGACTCCGTATCAGCACGGCACGGACGGATTTTTCGTCGCCAAGCTTCATTGGGCGTGTTAGCTATTTCCATTATGGCTCAGCCTTCATCCACTTTGCTGGCCGATTCTTGGGGATTTCTAATGCGTTTTGGGCCTGTTGCCGCCGCTCTGTCACTGTTTCTTGCGGTCAATGCGAGTGTTGGACAGGCACAAAAGCATGATCCCGATCCGCGCGCTGCCGCATTGGTTGCCGAAGGGCGCGCGGCGCTGGCTTCCGGCGATGCGCAGGCCGCGATTGACGCTTATGAAGCGGCTCTTGCCGTTGATCCCGCGCATACAGCGATCTTCATCGAGCTTGCTGAGGCGGCTCGCAAAGACGGTCTGCAAGGCAAGGCGATCCGCTACTACCGCGAGGCGCTGGAGCGTGATCCAGGCAGTTTTGCCGCGATTTCGGGCGAGGGTGAGGCTCTGGTCGAGAAAGGCGCATTGGAGAAAGCCAAGCGCAATCTAGCGGTGCTGCGCAGCAAATGCGGCAGCGAATGCCCAGAAACTCTGGCGCTGCAAACCTCGATTGCCAGCGGAACACCCGCGCTAATGGCGGCGGAAACGACCTCTCAGGATGGCGACGTCGCCAAGAACTGATCTGATTTAGAATTTTCCGCGAAATTCTTTCAATACAGATTCATAAACGGGCTTCTTAAACGGAATTATCACGTCCGTAAGCGCTTCTGCTTCGACCCATTTCCATTCGCAAAACTCGGGCGGATCATGCGCTTCGAGGTTCACATCTTGGTCCGAGCCTGAATAGCGCATCAGATACCAAATTTGCTCCTGCCCGCGATATTTGCCCTTCCAAAGCTTCCCGAGCAATTCGGGTGGCAAATCATAACGGATCGGATCAGAAGTTTTGGCCAGAATTTCAGTGTGGGCGCAGGTGACACCGGTTTCTTCCTCTAGCTCGCGAAAAGCAGCCGCCTCCCAATCTTCGCCCTTATCAACGCCGCCCTGGGGCATTTGCCAATAGTCGGTGCCCGAAGGGTTGGCGCGCGCATCAATCCGCTTGCCGACGAAGACTTTCCCTTCATCATTGACCAGCATCACGCCCACACACGGGCGATAGGCAGTGGGTTCTTTTTCGCTCACGCATTTGTCTCCAGCATCAGTTTCATTGCGGCAAAAATCCGATCCATTTCGTCTTGAGTGCTTGGCACGGCTTGCCGCAGGTTGGAAAAGGAATGGGTCAAGCCTTGCACCTCAATATGCATGTGATCGCGGCCCGCCTGAGCCAAGGCCGCTGCATAGTCGCGACCCGAATCGCGGATCGGGTCTAAGCTTGCAGTGACGAGGATTGTCGGCGGCGCGGTCGAATGGTCGCCAAGGATCGGAAAGCTACGCGGATCAGTCGGATCGGCCTGATAGGCTGCGTCGAAATATTCGATTGATGCCTTGGTGAGCACAAACCCTTCGGCAAATTCATCCAGACTTGCCGAGCCAAAAGCATTGCTAGCAAGCGGGAAAAGCGGGATTTGCAAAGCCACGGGTACTTCAGCCTCTGTTGCGCCCAACGCTTGCGATACGACGATTGAGGCATTGCCGCCCGCACTATCGCCGATCAGGACAAGTGAGGTCGCGCCGCGCCCCAATTCAGCGGGTGAGGAGGCAATCCAGCGCGCTGCTGCCTCGCAATCCTCAATCGCTGCGGGGAAGGGATGCTCAGGCGCGAGCCGGTAGTCGACCGCAACCACGGGCAAATCCATCTTCGCGGCAATTTCGGTGCAAAGACTGTGATGCGTATCCAAATCGCCGATCACAAATCCGCCGCCGTGGAAGAATGTGATGACAGGGCCAGCCTCGCGCTCCTCACGTGCATCGTATAACCGCAGCGGAATATCACCTGCAGGGCCAGGGCAGGTGAGATCGCGCACCACCGCCAATTCGCGTGCCGGTGCATCCGCCATTCCATGCAGCGTGAGATAGCTTTGGCGCGCTTCTTCCAGCGTCATATCCGCCAGTGCCGGGCCATCCATCGCAGCAATTGCAGCAAGGAATGCCTGCATATCCGGCCGTACATAGGGTCGGGAATTGCTCATTATCGGGTGCCTCTCGCTATCCTTTTGCGTAGTTTCTATGGGGTTAGGCGCAGCAATCGCGTTTTTCCACTCGACATTTGTGCAAAGGTTAGAAAAACTTCATTGCGGGAGGGGGTGCAGCCACATAGATGCATTCTCCAATAGCTTGAGGGGCGGCGCAAAACCGCGCGAAAACAGCCCCCGCGAGAAGGAATTTCGATGGCGACACAAGCCGCTGACACGCCGGATCAATCCGCACAAAATGACGCACCTGACGCAGTCGTTGTCCGCTTTGCGGGCGATAGCGGTGACGGGATGCAGTTGACGGGCGGGCAGTTCACGCTCTCGACCGCATTGGCGGGCAATGATCTGGCGACGTTCCCGGATTTCCCTGCCGAGATCCGCGCGCCGCAAGGCACGCTGTTTGGCGTATCTGCCTTCCAGATCAATTTCGGCAGCCGCTCGATCAATACCGCTGGCGATGCGCCCGATGTGCTGGTGGCGATGAACCCGGCTGCGCTGAAGGTGAACCTTGATGCGCTCAAGCCTGGTGGTCTCATTATCATCGATACGGGCGAGTTTACCAAGCGCAATCTCGACAAGGCGAAATACGATGTTTCGCCATTGGAAGATGACAGTCTCGCCAAATATGATGTGCTCGCCTTCGACATTAGCGAGCTGACGATTGAGGCGGTGAAGCCCTTTGGTCTTGGGAATAAAGACGCGCTGCGGTCCAAGAATATGTGGACGCTGGGCCTCGCGCTATGGATGTTCGACCGCGAGCGCGCGCCGATTGAAGATTGGCTCAAGGCGAAGTTTAAGTCGAAGCCTGAAATTGCCGATGCGAACATCGCAGCGCTCAACGCGGGCCATGCTTATGGCGAAACGGCTGAGCTTTCCGGCCCGCTCAAGCAGCTGACCAT
The DNA here is from genome assembly GCA_938009055.1 of uncultured Altererythrobacter sp. Classification (GTDB taxonomy): domain Bacteria; phylum Pseudomonadota; class Alphaproteobacteria; order Sphingomonadales; family Sphingomonadaceae; genus Erythrobacter. The sequence goes on along the minus strand of CALLIO010000270.1, from coordinate 3,532 downwards.
GCCGCCGGTTCCAAGCGAGCCTGGCCTTTACCGAACAATCACGGGCGCTGAAGCGGTTTCGCTTGGCCTTGTCGCAGGCGCGCAATTGGCTGAGCTGCCGATGTTCTTTGGTGGCTATCCGATCACGCCAGCCTCTGCGATTTTGCACCATCTCGTGCGATTGAAAGAGTATGACGTCACGACGTTTCAGGCCGAGGACGAGATTGCCGCAATCTGCGCAGCGATTGGCGCGTCTTACGCGGGTTCGCTTGGCGTAACCTCTTCATCTGGCCCGGGTATCGCGCTGAAAGGCGAGGCAATGGGCCTTGCGATCATGACCGAGCTCCCGCTGGTGATTGTCAATTCTCAGCGCGGTGGGCCATCAACCGGCCTGCCGACCAAGACCGAGCAATCCGATCTCTACCAAGCCGTCTATGGCCGCAATGGCGATGCGCCGATGCCGGTGATTGCTGCGCGTTCACCCGGAGACGCTTTTGAAGTCGCAATCGAGGCATGCCGGATTGCGGTTGAGTATATGACGCCCGTCATGCTGCTCACCGATGGCTATATCGCCAATGCGGCGGAGCCTTGGGCGGTGCCCGATCCAGCGAGTTACGAGCCGTTCCCTGCAAAGTTCCTCGAAGAGAAGAACGGGCCAGCGAACGATGACGGCGAGGCTTCATTGCTTCCGTATAAGCGCGATGAAAAGGGCGCGCGGCCGTGGATCAAGCCGGGCACGCCTGAATTGATGCACCGGATCGGCGGGATCGAAAAAGCGATCGACACTGGCCATATCGACTACGCACCTGAGAACCATCAGGCGATGACTGATGCGCGCATTGGCAAGGTTGCTGGTGTCTCCGTTCCTGATCAGGATATTGCCGCGGGCGAGGCAGGCGGAAAGCTCGCCGTAGTGGGTTGGGGCAGCACCTATGGCCCGATCCATCAGGCCGTAAACCGCTCCCGCGCAAAAGGCATGGACGTCTCGCATATTCACGTGCGCCACATCTGCCCTATGCCGGCCAATCTGGGCGAGCTACTCAAAGGGTATGACAAGGTTTTGGTGCCTGAAATGAACACCGGACAGTTCAAAACCATCTTGCGCGACCAGTTTTTGGTCGATGCGCAGCCGCTCAACAAAACCAGCGGCCAGCCTTTCACCATTGCCGAGCTTGAGGCTGCTATCGAAGGAGCTTTGTCATGAACGAGATGACAAAAATCGAAACGACGCTGAAAGATTGGGAAACCGACCAAGAGGTGCGCTGGTGCCCGGGTTGCGGTGACTATGCGATTTTGAAAGCGGTGCAGCGCACGCTGCCGCAATTGGGTGCAGACCCCAAAAACACCTGCTTTATCAGCGGGATCGGCTGCTCATCGCGCTTCCCCTATTATATGGAGACGTACGGTTTCCACACGATCCATGGCCGCGCTCCTGCTTTTGCAACCGGCGTCAAACTCGCCAATCCCGATCTCGATATCTGGCTAGTGACGGGCGATGGCGACGGGCTTTCCATCGGCGGCAATCACATGATGCATGTGCTCCGCCGGAACGTGAACATGCAGATCATGCTGTTCAACAATGAGATTTACGGGCTTACCAAAGGGCAATTCTCGCCCACATCGCGCGAAGGTACGCCAAGCCCGTCCACTCCGATTGGTTCTTATGACCGTCCGGCCAATCCTGCTGGCTTTGCGATTGGTGCCGGTGCGCGCTTTATCGGGCGCGGCTTCGACGTTTCGAAGAACTTGCCTGATGTCTTGAAAGCAGCGCACGCGCATCAGGGCGCGGCCTTCATAGAGATTTTCCAGAACTGCATCGTTTACAACAAGGATGTGTTCAACGATTTCGCTGCGCCCAAGGGTGCAGGCGACCGCCAGCTTTGGCTCGAACATGGCAAGCCGATGCTGTTCGGCGATCCCAAAGCGGGCTTTGACAAGGGCATCGCGCTTGACCGCGACACGCTCCAACTCAAAGTCGTAGAGGCGACGGAAGAGAATTGGGAAGAGGCAGGCGTGCTCGTCCATGATGCGAAAAACCGCGTTATCGCCCATATGCTGATCGAGATGCCGTTTGGTCCATTCCCGATGGCGCTGGGCGTGATCTATGATGATCCTGCTCCCACATTTGAAGCCGCCGTTGCTGGCGAGCGCGCGAAGGCAACCAAGGGTAAAACCGCAAACCTCGCCAAGCTGCTGGGTTCGGGCCAGACATGGACAGTGGACGACAAGCAGGGTCATCCGACTGATTAAGCTGGGGCCGATTGAAGGTTTTGCAATTGTGCCGATCAGCACGAGGGCCTAACCCGCGCAGATGGATAATCTCACGCATAGTCTTGTTGGCGCTTTGCTGGGTCAGGCGGGCCTTAAGAAAAAGACCGGCCTTGCCATGCCAGCGCTCATTATTGGCGCGAATTTACCCGATGTCGATGCGGCGTGCTTTTTCTGGCTAGAGGGAACCGAGCATCTGGGTTTCCGCCGCGGGATTACCCACGGCCCGCCCGCACTGCTGCTGCTGCCGCTGATACTGGCGGGGCTTCTATGGGGCTGGGACCGCTGGCAGACTAGCCGAGGCAAACGCCCGGAAAAGCGTCTGCCGGTGAGCTTCAAATGGCTCTACATGCTCAGCTTTATCGGATGCCTTTCGCATCCAGCGCTCGATTGGCTCAATGTCTATGGCATCCGCTTCTTGGAACCGTTTTCCTCGCGCTGGTTCTATGGCGATACGCTGTTCATCATTGATGTGTGGCTGTGGGCGCTGATGGGTTTTGCGACGTGGTTCTCGCTGCGGCGGGAGAAAAAGGGCGGCGATTGGATCAAGCCTGCGCGTGTCGCGATTGCGGTGGCGTTGGCTTATATCGGATTGAACGGGGCGATTACCTATCAAGCGGAAACGCGCGTTGCACATGGGGATCATTTTCATGAGCTACCCACCGGCGCAGAGATGGTCATTGCCAGCCCGCCGCCGATCGCCTTCTGGTCGCGCGAGATCATAACCGGCGGCAATGGAATGTATGCATCGGACGGCGAGGTTTTGCCGGGGCGGCCGCTCGACGGATGCGATTTTTCAGCCCTTCGCGCAGCCGACAGCCAGATTGACGCATTTCTGATGTGGTCGCGCGCGCCATTGATTGTTGAATTGGAAGACGGAAGCTTCTGGCTCCGCGATGCCCGCTTCATGATGGAGGGGCAGGGCGGCGCAAACTTCAGCGTCCGATTACCCGAATTGCCATGCGAAAATTCTAGCGATGGCTGACCCACAAATTGTCTGGCTCAGGCGTGATCTGCGCGTAGCGGATAATCCCGCGCTTGCCGCCGCAGCGCATGCGGGCGCGGTCATTCCTGTCTACGTGCTCGATGATGAATGCGCGGGCCATCACGCCTATGGCGGCGCATCGCGCTGGTGGCTGCATCACTCGCTTGCTTCATTGGGTGAAAGTTTTGCCAAGCTTGGCTCTAAACTGATCCTGCGGCGCGGCGATGCGGTGGAAGAGCTGAGTAAGCTGGCCGCAGAAGTGGGCGCGAGCGTTGTTCACGCCAATCGCCATTACGAACC
>CALLIO010000269.1 GCA_938009055.1 uncultured Altererythrobacter sp. | reverse complement strand
GACAAGAACCACTTCGCACTTGGCCGCTTCACCTTCGCTGATTTGATCGTGTTCTGCTTTGCCAATTTCGGCTTCACCGTCGGGTGGAAATTGCCCGAGGGGACAGACAATCTTGCCCGCTTTATCGAAGAGCATAACAAGCGCCCCTCAGCCGCCGTATGGCAAGAAGCGGAGTAATGCCCGACCTCTCTGGGAAGGTCGCCATCGTTACTGGCTGTGCCAGCGGGATTGGTGCCGCCACTGTCCGGCGACTGGCGGCGGATGGCGCGCAAGTGCTTGGCACAGATGTGGATGCCGACGGTGGCGAGGCGCTTTGCAAGGAAGCAGCCGCTCACTTCGCGACACAGGATGTAAGCGACCGCGCGCTTTGGCCCCAAATTGTCAGCACAGCAGTCGAGAGATTTGGACGGCTCGATATCCTCGTCAACAATGCAGGCATCGTCAGCGCCGCCGAAGATGGAGCGAGCATTGGCGAAGTGGATGATGCGACTTGGGACCGCGTAATCGCCGTCAACCTGAGCGGCACAATGGCGGGGTGCCGCGCGGCTATTCCAGCGATGGCCAACACAGGTGGAGGCGCGATTATCAATATCGCTTCAACGACAGCCTTGGCACCGCTGCCAACAGATGTCGGCTATTCATCGAGCAAAGGCGCGGTGCGGGTGATGAGCAAAAGCATCGCCACTTGGTGCGCGCAGCAAGGCAATGGCATTCGCTGCAACACGGTGATCCCCGGCGCTACGGACACGGGTATTTTGGACTCAACCGAAGCGGAAATGCCCGGCTTTAAAGCATCAGTGGCGAGCACGTCCCCGATGAATAGGCTGGCCGATCCAGCAGAGACTGCGGCGGCAATTGCCTTTCTCGCCTCGGACGAATGCCCGTTCATGACGGGGGCTGAGATGCTGGTGGATGGCGGAGCGCTATCAATTCACCCCGGCTTCTAGCCAGCGCTCGGCTGGGCCAAGCCCGCCTCTTGCTTGCGGATTTCGCCCGCTGCCAGAAGATAGAAGATGATCGCCCCGATACCGGCCACAAAACATGTACCAAGCACGGCCATGTTCAAGCTTTCTGCGCCATAGGTGGGCGCTAGACTGTCGCTTGTCACGCCGATCACAAATGGCCCCAAAGCTTGCCCGCACATATTGTTGAACAATAGCGCAAAGGCAAAGGCGGTGGCCCGCTCACCCGTGCGGGTGGACGTTTGAATGATCGCAATGCTCGGCCCGTTCTGGAACAAAAAGAACAAATAGCCGACTACGAAAAAGCCAAGGAATGCGGTGAGCGAGCCGGCCGTCAGGCATAGATAATAGAGCGGCAGACAGATCAGCGTGCCGATTGCGGGGATCCAAGCCCGCCAGCGCACATCAGTTTTGGACAAATGGTCCACCAGCATGCCGCCAATCACTGGACCGGGTATCCCGCCGACGATGAAGGTGAGGCCCAAAACCAGCCCGACATTCGCCGTATCCATCTCGAAATTGCGCAGCATGATCGGGGCCAGCCAGATCGCCATTGCATAGCCAATGGTCGTCACCAATGCCCAAGCAAGGCAAGTGTACATCAGCACTTTATTCTTGAGGAATGACTGTATCGTCGCGCTGAAACGGGCTTGGTCTGTGTTCAGCTCCTGCGGGCTGTAGCGGCCGCGTGGCGGCTCTCTCATGGTGAAATAGATCAGCAAGCCTAGCCCCAATCCCGGCAGGCCGAGCAAGACAAATGCCATGCGCCACCCGAATGCAGCTGCCAGCGCCCCGCCTGCGATCAGACCGAAACCTGTGCCCAGCACAGCGCCCCAAGTGTGAATGCTCATCGCGCGGGCAAGTTCGTGCTTTTTGAAATAGTCAGCCAGCAAAGACACTGCCGGTGGACCAGCCCCGCCTTCGCCAATGCCAACGCCCATGCGCGCCAAGAAGAGCGACCAAAAACCCACTGCCGCACCGCATAACGCCGTCATCGCGCTGTAGAAAGCAAGCGATGCAGCCACGATGTTCTTGCGGTTCGACCGATCAGCTAATCGCGCAATCGGGAAACCTGCCAACACATAGAAGAGCGCAAATGCCAAGCCCGTCAGCAGGCCCAGCTCTGTATCGGTAAAATTAAACTCAGCCTTGATGTCTTCGAGCAGGATCGAAAGCACCAAACGGTCTGCAATCGAAAAAACAGCCGCGACAGTAAGCAAAGCGAGGACGTAATAGCGATAGCGCCCCTCATCCTGCTCTTCGGATTGTGCTGGCTGCTTTTCGCTCACGCCCTAGCGCTCCGGCCGCGCGAAGAGCCCGTTGTCGACCGGATATTCATTGCCGGTGAGGAAGCGTGCCTCGTCAGAGGCAAGGAAAAGAATCATATTCGCCACATCGCGCGGATCGCCCAGCGAATCCTTGGGCAAAACGCCCTGAGGTATCTCCATCGGCTTCTCACCCTTGCGCCCTGACACTTCCATCACCATTGGCGTTTCAATTCCGCCGGGCATCAGCACATTGACGCGGATTTTGTTGTCCGCATCCTGACAATAGATCGCAATCGAACGGGTCATCGCTGCAATCGCGCCCTTCGCCGCGGTGTAGGCAGGGATCACTGGGTAGCCTAGTTTCGCCGATGTGGAGGCCATATTGATGATCGAGCCACCGCCCGATTTCTCCATCAGCGGAATGGCTTTCTGACAGCCGAGGAAAGTCCCCTCGACATGGATGCGCATATGCAGCTGGAAGTTTTCCAGCGGGCATGTGAGGATATCTTCGAAGATCACATTGCCAGCATTGTTAACGAGGATGTCGAGCCGCCCATGGCGCTCCTCCACCGCTTTCATCACTTCGACCCATTGGTCTTCTTGGGTGACGTCGAGCGCGAAAGCATCGCCGCCTATGCTGTCGGCCACTTGATGGGCCAGCTCAACCTCGCGGTCGGTGACGATCACATGCGCGCCTTCTTCGGCCAAACGCTCGCAATCGGCTTTGCCAAGCCCCATTGCGCCGCCTGTGACCAGCGCAACTTTGCCTGCCACTCGCCCCATGCTCTTGGATGCCATTCGTCCTCTCCCCAGATGTCTTGTTTGACTTGTAGCTTAAAAGTGCAGGTAATCCGCACCACTGGCTAAAGCGATGGTTTTTGTCATCCGTTTTGCCAGTCGCGCTTGATCCAAGCCTGCTGCATCTTGTTTTTGGGGAGAAGGTGATGATCGAAACAGCCGAAGTCGAACGCCTAAAAGCGCTGATGGAATGGGAAGCGGGGCGCAGCGCGCCGCCGGATGGCTTTCCCAAGCTGCCCGATATGCCCGC
>CALLIO010000268.1 GCA_938009055.1 uncultured Altererythrobacter sp. | reverse complement strand
AAGAGCTTTGGGAGCGCTTGGTCGAAGGCTCGATCGCTTACGAATTTGAGGAATGGGACAAGACCCGCGTCTAACTCTTGGCTGGATTGAGGAAGCGTTCAAGCCTTAGCTCCTTGGCGTCCGGCTTGGCGGGGCCAGCTGTGCGGGCCAATTGTTCGACCTTTCCAGCCCATTTCGCAGTATGCTTCTCGGCGCCGCCAAACTTTACCTGCCCAATCGGCAATATGCGCACTGGCTTGAAGCCAGCGAATGAGAGGATCTGCTTTTTCCAGCGATGAACAACAGCATTGCCATGCGCGATCCGGTGATACCACGGCGGTGTGTCCATCGTGATGATGACATCAGCTGAGCGGCCCATCATCAGCTTATCCCACCATGTGTCATTCTCATGATAGGCAAAGCTAAAGCCGGGCAGAAAAAGCCGGTCAAGCAGGCCCTTTAACTCAGCAGGTTCAGCGCCCCACCACATCGGGAATGCAAAGACCACATGGTCACAAGCATCAAGCTTTTGGGCGGTCTGTAACAAATCCGGTTCCCATTCTGTACGCTTGTTGTAACCATGCTTGAGGTTGAGCGCATAGTTGAGGTCACGCAGGGCAACACGCTTGACATCACAATGGCCGGGTAGAGCGCTCTGGTAAATATTGAGAAGATGCGAACAATAACGCCCTTCATCTGGGTGCGCATCAATCAATAGAATTTGCATTGCAAAGGGCCTTCTCGAGTGTGCTTTTCAAGATAGGTATAACATTTGCAACTTAAATGAAAAGGGCGGCCCCGCAGGACCGCCCCATCATACTCAAAACACTCTCGAGAATTAGCGTGAGTAGAACTCAACCACGAGGTTCGGTTCCATTGTCACGGGATAAGGAACCTCGTCCAGCTTGGGAACGCGGGTGTAGGTCACCTTGTCGGTGCCATCGGGCGCGACATAATCAGGAATTTCGCGCTCGGGCAGGCTTTGCGCTTCGATCACCAGAGCCATTTCCTTGGCTTTCGAGCCGAGGCTAATTTCGTCACCCACATCGATCCGGCGCGAAGGAATGTTGCACTTCACACCGTTCACATAGATGTGGCCGTGGTTCACGATCTGGCGTGCGGCGAAGATCGTTGGCGCGAATTTCGCGCGGTAGACGATCATATCCAAACGACGCTCGAGCAGGCCAATCAGGTTCTGACCGGTATCACCCTTAAGCCGCGTCGCATCCTTATAGGTAGAGCGGAACTGCTTCTCGGTCACATCGCCATAATAGCCTTTGAGCTTCTGCTTGGCGCGCAGCTGCAAGCCAAAGTCGCTCATCTTGCTCTTACGACGCTGACCGTGTTGGCCAGGACCATAAGAACGCTTGTTCACCGGAGAATTGGGACGACCCCAGATGTTTTCGCCCATCCGGCGGTCGAGTTTATACTTGGCGGATTTCCGCTTTGACATAAGTCAGTTCCTCAAATTTGCTGGCCCACCCTATCGGTGGACGTTGAACCCGGCATTGCACCGCCATGGATAAGACCAAGACGCGGCCACCGCTTCACCGGGGTGCGGAGCCAATTGCAAGCTGCGCGCATTAGCGCGAAGTGGAGGGAAGTCAAGTCGGCTTGGCCTGCTTGCCTAGTTTCCTTGATTGGCCTCGCGCCATTGATCAGAGGTCATGCACACCTTCGTCTTGCGGCGACTGCTCGCATCGGCGCGGATATGGCGGCAAATGCGCTTGTCCTTCTTGGTCTCTGTTTCATCCTCAGCCTTATTTTCATTCGCTGCCACTTCAGCCTTTTGAGCATCGGTTTGCGGCGCATCTTTGTCGGCAAGGGCGGGAACAGTCAAAAGCGCTGCGAGCGGTGCAGCCAGAAGAGCGAGGCGCATAATTATATCTCATTGATCGATTATTGCGTGGGGGAGAGCAAAAAATGCTAGCTTGTCATGGACGCAAAATCAATCACGATTGCGTTTTGTGAGCGAGGACAACACCCCGCGCAAAGTTCGCACCTCAAGAGAATTCCAGGCCGGCTTCGTTAGAACGGAACGCAAGGTTTTGCGCGTCGCATCAGTGCGCGCTTCGGGGAGGAAGTATCCCTTGGGCTCAAGCAATTCTTCAAAATGCCCGACAAGCCGGTCGAGCTCTTCCTGCGGGGCAGGGGGCAAGGCCTTATCTTCCGCCGTTGGCTGAACAAGTGAGGCCCCTTTTGACCACTCATAAGCGCATAGGATCACCGCTTGCGCTAGATTGAGCGACCCGAAGTCAGGATTGATCGGAACGGTAAGGATCGATCGGGCAAGCGCTACGTCATCGGTTTCCAATCCAGATGCCTCACGGCCGAAAAGGATCGCGCTGCGCCCTTTGGTGGAGCGCATCTCAACAGCGGCCTCTTGCGGCGTAACGACTGGCTTTGTCACCCCGCGTTTGCGCACCGTTGTGGCGTATATATGCGCGCAATCCGCCACCGCCTCAGCCGTGCTTGCGAAGATCTGTGCCTTGTCGAGCACAATATCGGCACCGGCAGCAGAAGGTCCCGCATCCGGATTGGGCCAACCATCGCGCGGATTCACGATCCGCATTTCGGTAAGGCCAAAATTCAGCATCGCGCGCGCGCATTTGCCGATATTCTCGCCCAATTGCGGGCGCACGAGCA
>CALLIO010000267.1 GCA_938009055.1 uncultured Altererythrobacter sp. | reverse complement strand
GGCAGCGTTGAGGCGGGCGCGAGCCAGCTCGAGGCGCGAGGAGGCCGCGCTTGCTTCCCCCTCAGCACGGATCACTTCAGCGCGGCTGATCGCGGCGGGATCATCGATATTGCGGTAAAGCGCGAGCTGCTGGTTCGCTGTCCGGCGCGCGGTTTGCGCTTCCTTGATGGCTGCATTCGCTTCGCCAATCGCGGCGCGCGCTTCCTGCACGCGGGCGCGAGCGCTGCGTCCATCGACAACGAAAAGCGGCTGGCCCTTGCTCACTTGTTCGCCCGGCGTCACTCGCACATCGGTGACAAGACCGGATACAGCCGTGCCAATCGCGATCAGCTCGCTTGATGGTTCGACCACACCTGCGCCAGCCACCCGCGCGCTATCGGCCAAGGCTCCGCTGGCTTTGGCGGGTTGATTGTCCGGCTCTGCGGTAGAGCGATCGGGCAGGTCGTACCAGATCCATACCGCCGCAATCATCAGGCCGATCACAGCGATGACGGGCAAGATCTGGCGCGAAAAGCTCAGCTGAGAAAGAGGGATGGCCATAGCAATTCAGTCCTAATGGTCTTCTGGCATGTCAGTGCCGTCATGAGTGACCCGGCCATCCTCAAGCACGAGGATGCGGTCAGCGAGGTCGAAAATCCGGTTGTCATGGGTGACGATGATGCAGGCGCGGTCTGAGGCGACAGCCACTTCGCGCAGCAAATCCATCACGCGGCGGCCCGAACTTGCATCGAGCGCGGCGGTCGGCTCATCGCACACCACGAGGCGCGGCTGATGCACCAATGCGCGGGCGATGGCGACGCGTTGCTGCTGTCCGCCCGAAAGCTGACGCGGCAGTTTTGCTGCTTGGTCGGCGATGTTGAGCGCGTCCAGCATCTCGGTCGCTTTGGCGCGTGCGGGCTCGACGGCCACGCCCTGCGCGATCAGTGGCACTGCGGCATTGGCGGCCGCATCAATCGAAGGGATGAGGTTATATTGCTGGAAGATAAAGCCGATGTTTTGCAGGCGGAAATTGACCAATTCCGTGTCTGACAGTTTGTAAATGTCGGTTCCGAAAACCTCCACTTCGCCCTCTGTCGGCCACAAAATCCCGCACATGATCGAGATCAGCGTGGTCTTGCCCGATCCGCTTTCGCCAACAACATAGGTCATCTCGCCCGAGCGGATGTCTGCATCGATCCCATGAAGGACGCGGATCACTTCCTGCCCAGCCTCGAAATCGCGGGCGATGGCGCGCGCGCGGATGGCAATCTCAGCTGAGTTGGATGGGGCTGTGTTGGCCATCAGCGGAAGACCGATGCCGGTTCAGTGTTGAGCACGCTGCGAAGCGCGAAAAAGCCGGTAAGCGCAAGGATCAGGATTACCGCCACCAGACTGATCAGCGGGATTTGCCAAGGAACGTAGAAGCCCTTGAAGAAGGGGTTTCCTGAAAAGGCTTTAAGGAACAGCACCGTCCCCAAAACCCCCAGTCCATAACCGATGGAGCCAACCATTCCCGCTTGCACGGCGACCATGCGCACGATCTTGGCATTGGTGACGCCGATGGCCTTAAGCGCGCCGAACTGCTTGATATTGTCGCGGATGAAGAGGCTGAAGGTGAGGCCAACAATGGCAACGCCCACGACAAAGCCGAGCGCGACAGTGATCCCGAAATTGATCGGAATTCCGGTGTTCTCGATGATGAAGTCAATGCCCGCGCGGGCAAATTCATCGCGGGTTTCAGCCTTAAGACCGGTTTGGGCTTCGATGCGCTCTGTTAATTCCTTGTGATCTTGACCGTCTGCTGCACCAACGATCACAAAGGTCAGCCGGTTGCGAGTGCCGGGCACATAATTGAGCGCTTGGGAATATTTGGTGTAGAGCACAGCGGTGCTGGTGAAGGACGGAATTGTGTCAGCCACACCGCGAATAACAGCGCGCTGATCGTTGAGCTCCAGCCGCTCGCCGATCACATCAACCCCCTCGCCGAACATATTGATCGCGCCGCCATCGTCGATAATGACTGTGTCCGGCGTCGAGAGCACGTCTTTCGAACCTTCGTAAAGATTGCGGGGAAGGCCGATCAGCGTTGCATCATCCACGCCGATAATCGCAACCTGCTCCAGATCGCCACCCCGCGTGCGAACCGAAGCGGCAGAGCGCAAATGCGGCACTGCCCATTCCACGCCGGGGACCGAACGCACCTTGTCGAGCGCAGTTGAAGGCATGGCGTAATTTACATCGGTTGTGCGGCTGGTCGGATCCATCACCCAAATCTCGGCAACGGGCGCGTTATAGACCCCGCTCGCCCCGCGTTCGACCAGATTGACGAAAATCGTGCCCTGTTGCGTGATTAGCAGCGTTGAGAAGGCAATGCCGAACAGCAGGCCATAGAATTTCTGCGCGTCGCCGGTCAGCATTCGGATTGCGATCCAGAGCATGGCTTGGGGGAGACCTTCTCGGCTGGCGGTTAAAACGGACAAAACTTGCGCAACTGTGGCGCTTGCTGCATTACTGAACGATGGCGTTTAATTGAACGGCTGCGTTCAGTTTGTCAAATGGAGATTGCGCAAAATTGGCTGAGACTGCCACCAAACGTGCCGGAAGGCCTCTCGATACGGCGAAGCGCGATGCGATTGTCGCAGCGGCTTCGGACGCTTTTTTCGAGCTTGGATTTGCCGCCAGTTCCATCGAGAAAATCGCCGCGGATGCCGGCGTATCAAAAGTCACCGTCTACAATCACTTTGGCGACAAAAGCGCGCTGTTCTCTGCCGCGGTTGAGCGGGAATGCGAAAAAATGCGCGGCCACTTCTCAATTGATATGAGCAGCAGCGCCAATGTGCGCGACCGTTTGCTGACGATAGGCCAATCCATGCATGCCTTTCTCTCGCGCCCAGAAATGGTCCAGTTCGAGCGCCGGATTGCCGCAGAGACCGCAGATGAACCGCAAATCGGCCTCGCCTTTCTCAACGCTGGGCCGCGCCGGATGCGGGCGGCATTTTCCGCCTTTCTCGCCCATGCTGACACCACTGGTGAATTGTCTGTCCCCGACCCTGACCTCGCCGCGGAACAATTCGCATCCATGTGCAAAGGTTTTGGCGATCTGGAGCGGCGTTTTGGTGCGCCGCCCGACCCGGATCGTGATGCATTGCGGATCGAGCGTGCGGTGGATCTGTTCATGCAGGCCTATGCCCCGGCAAAATAACGCGTCAGCATTTGTGCGCGATTAGCTTGCCATTCATTCCTTCGCTCCTACATTATCGGGTGATGAGAAGGATTCTTACCTGATGAACGACCAAGACGATCCCAGAAACGGACCCAATGACAACGGTGATGGCGGCGGTGAAGGCCCCAATCCCTGGGTGAAAAGCCTGATGATCTGGGGCGGCATTTTTGTCGCTTTGCTGCTGGTCGTCTCGATGGTTGGCGGGCAAAGCGAACCGGCAGGGGCGGAAATGCCCTATTCCGAATTTCGTGAGAAGGTGATCGAAGGTTCGATCAAGGAAGTGAGCGTTGGCCCCGAAGCGATTACCGGCGTCACAACCAATAATGACCAATTCACCACCGTGCGCGTGGCTGGCGATACCTCGCTCACCGAATTGCTTGAGGAAAAAGGCGTCAAATTCTCTGGCGTTGCTCAAGAAGAGCCCAATGTGCTGCTCTACGTCCTCCTCAACTCGCTTCCATTCCTGCTGATCCTCGGCATTGCGTTCTTCGCCCTGCGTCAGGTGCAAAAGGGCGGCGGAGGCGGCGCGATGGGTTTTGGTAAATCCAAGGCCAAGATGCTCACCGAACGCTCTGGCCGTGTCACTTTTGATGATGTTGCGGGCATTGATGAAGCGCGCGAGGAATTGGAAGAAGTTGTCGAATTTCTGAAAGACCCGCATCGCTTCTCCAAGCTTGGCGGCCAAATCCCCAAGGGCGCTTTGCTGGTCGGTTCGCCCGGCACCGGTAAAACGCTGCTGGCCCGCGCGATTGCAGGCGAGGCGGGCGTGCCCTTCTTCACTATCTCGGGCTCAGACTTTGTTGAAATGTTTGTTGGCGTGGGCGCAAGCCGCGTGCGCGACATGTTTGAACAAGCCAAAAAAAACGCGCCTTGCATCGTCTTCATCGACGAGATTGACGCCGTTGGCCGTTCGCGCGGTCATGGGCTTGGCAATTCCAATGATGAGCGCGAGCAGACGCTGAACCAGCTTCTGGTTGAGATGGACGGTTTTGAAGCCAACGAAGGCATTATCATCGTTGCGGCGACAAACCGC
>CALLIO010000266.1 GCA_938009055.1 uncultured Altererythrobacter sp. | reverse complement strand
GTCACAACCTCAGCCTCTTCATTGCCAAGCAGCGGCTTCACATAAGCAGTGGCATTGCGCAGATCGGGCGTCATGCGCACCTCTGTCACCGCGATATTGGCGGCTGACACCACCTCGTCATGCACTTCTTGCCGCGCCAGCAATTCTGACAAGATATGGCGCACCCGCTCGCCCACTTTGAGGACGCGGACCGATTGCTGTTCTGAGGTGAATTGCTGCTTAGCCATGCGCGCTTCTTACCAAATCAGGCCATCTTTGCGAGGATGTTCTTGAGCGAGTTCATATTGCGCGCCGTGCCCTTAACTTTGAGGTGCCGTTCCAAATATTTGTTCGACAAATCCGATACGCCCACGCCATAAACATAGTCGAGGAACAGCACCCGCTCACCCAGTGCGAGGCGCTCGCCACCCTTCGATTTGTGCGTTTCCAGCAGCGCATCAAAATGCGCTTGTTCGGGCTGCTGACTGAGGAAGATCGAATGCACCATCTTGTCGCTGCCATGCTGCGGGCCTGTGCCGTGGAACGGATTGTCATCCACCGCCGCTTGCACTTGTTCACGTGTGCGCACCATCACGCAGCTGTTGAAGCCAAAGCGGTCTTTCAAAATGCGCTCTAGCTGGGTTTCGATGAAGGTAGGGTCGCGGTCATCGTTTAGGATCACATTTCCGCTGGCCGCAACAGTGGCGATCACGTCCAAGCCTTCTTCAGCAAAGGCTTCTTTCAGCGCGACCATCTTAACCCGATTGCCGCCAATATTGATGCTGCCGAGCAGGGCGAGAATGCGGCTCATTCCTCCATACCCGTTTCATCTTGGGTCGGGCGCGGGGTGGGGATCGCAGTGGAGGTTGCTCGCGCCAAAAGCGTGCCTTCTTCATCGCGCAATTCGCTTTCGAGGAAGATCACCCGCCGCCCGCCTTTCACGACCCGGCCAATGCCAGTGATCGTTGCGCCAGCGGGGATCAGCCGGATCAGCGAGATCGACAATTCGAGGTTGAGCGGCGCCGCCTCGCCCCCCGTCATCGCGACATAGGCATAGCCCATCACATCATCGAGATAGCCTGCGACCAAGCCGCCCTGAACGCCGCCGCGCCACGTGGTCATTTCCCGCTGGACGGTAAAGCGCATTGTGGCCGTGTTCGTCTCAGCGTCCCAGCTCACGAACTCGGATGCGAGCAATTGGGAATGCGGCGAGCCAAGAACGGAATCGACCGCTATTTCAGGGAAGGGATCGCTGGGCTCGCTCATTCGGGCAGTCCGGTCGGGATTGCGGTGGAGGTAGCGCTGGCGAGAAGTTTGCCGGAGGCTTCTTCGTAAAGCTCCCCTTCCAAAAACACCACGCGCCGGCCCGCTTTGACCACGCGCCCCTTGGCGATGATTGGGGCAAGAGGCACAGGGGCCAGAAAACTCATCTTCATATCCAGATTGAGCGGCAGCTTCACGCCGTGCTCGCTGCCATCGGTCGAAGCGAGAAGTGCACCGCCCATCACTTCGTCCAAAAATCCGCCGATGAGGCCCCCTTGGACAACGCCGCGCGGGCTTGCGAAACTGTTCGGCGGTGTAAAGCGTGTGGTGAGCTCAGACGCCTCCGTATCGAAGGCAATATATTCCGACCCCATTAACTCAGCCGATGGTGAGCGCTGCCCTTCCCAGATTTTGGTCATGGATTAGCGTTCCCCATAGTCCGATCGAAACGGACTATAGCGTCCGTTCACGCTCCTCGATCTCGAAGACTTCCAGATTGTCACCCGCTTTAATGTCGTTCGTATCTTCCAAGACAACACCGCATTCGAGGCCCGAGCGCACTTCGTCGACATCGTCCTTAAACCGCCGCAGCGAAGCGATGGTCGTCGCCGAAACGATAACATCTTCGCGGGTGAGACGTGCGTGGAGACCCTTGCGGATAACCCCATCGAGGACGAGAAGACCAGCGGCCTTGTCCTTCTTGCCCGATTTGAAGACCTCTTTGACTTCGGCGCGGCCAAGCACATGCTCGATCTTTTCCGGACCCAGCTCGCCAGCCATTTCCTTGCCGATTTCATCGGTCAGGTGATAGATCACGTCGAAATATTTCATCTCGACACCGTCACGCTTCACCAACTCGCGCGCCTTGGCATTGGGCCGCACGTTGAAGCCGATGATCGGCGCGTTGGAAGCCGATGCCAATTGCACATCGCTTTCGGTGATCGCACCAACGCCAGCGTGCAGAACGCGCACCTTGATATCGTCATTGGACAGATTGTGGAGCGCGGTGTTGATCGCCTCGACACTGCCTTGCACATCGGCCTTCACCAGCAGCGGGAATTCGATCACATCGGCTTTGAGGTTGTTGAACATCGTATCAAAGCTGGTCGGGGCAAGCGCAGTGCGCTGCTCGGTCGCTTTTTCCTGACGATATTCAGCCACTTCGCGCGCGCGCTGTTCGTTTTCGACCACGGTCATCTGATCGCCCGCTGATGGAACACCGCCAAGGCCAAGCACTTCAACCGGCATGGACGGGCCAGCTTCCTTGATCTGCTTGCCCTGGTCGTTGACGATCGCGCGAACCTTGCCGCTTTCCGTGCCGACGACAAAGGTATCGCCGCGTTTCAGCGTGCCGCGCGTCACCAGAACGGTGGCGACAGGGCCCCGGCCCTTATCCAGCTGCGCTTCGATCACGGTTGCATCCGCATCACGGTCGGGGCGTGCTTTCAGTTCAAGCAATTCAGCCTGCAGCGCGATTTTCTCCAGCAATTCATCAAGCCCATCGCCCTTAAGCGCTGAAATCTCAACATCCTGCACTTCGCCCGACAGGCTTTCCACGATCACTTCGTGTTCGAGCAGACGGTTGCGGATATTGTCGGGATTGGCCTCTGGCTTATCCATCTTGTTGATCGCCACAATCATCGGAACGCCCGATGCTTTGGTGTGATTAATCGCCTCAATCGTTTGCGGCATGATTCCATCGTCAGCAGCCACAACCAGCACAACAATATCGGTCACATTTGCGCCGCGCTGGCGCATTTCGGTAAAGGCAGCGTGGCCCGGCGTATCGAGGAAAGTGATCTTCGACTTATCCTTGGTCGTGATCTGATAGCTGCCAATATGCTGGGTGATCCCGCCAGCTTCGCCCTTGGTCACATTGGTGCCGCGCAGCGCGTCGAGCAGCGAGGTCTTGCCGTGATCGACATGGCCCATGATGGTGACGACCGGCGGACGGGTTTTGAGCGTCTCCTCCGGATCGACATCTTCTTCGGTCGAGATATCAACGTCAGCCTCGGAGACTTTCTCGATATTGTGGCCAAACTGTTCGACCAGCAATTCTGCTGTGTCCTGATCGATGGTCTGGTTGACCGTGACCATCATGTCGAGATTGAACAGCTCCTTCACAAGGTCTGCGCCTTTCTCGCCCATCCGTTTGGCCAGCTCGCCCACGGTAATGGCTTCGGGCACGATAACATCGCGCACCTGCTTTTCGCGCGGAGTGGACGGGCCACCTTGTGCGCGGCGTTCTTTCTCGCGCGCGCGTTTCAGCGCTGCGAGTGAACGCGCACGGCGCCCTTCGTCCTCGTTCAGCGCCCTGGAGACGGTAAGCTTGCCGCTGCGACGCTTATCATTGCCGCCGGAACTGCGCTTCTCTTCCTTCTTCTTCTTTTCCGGACGCTTGGGTTCTGGGCGGGCAACCGGCGTAAACTTGCGCGATGCCGGGGTCGGCGTGGCGCTTTCTTTAGCAGGTGCAGCTTCCGGAGCGGCCTCAACTTCAGCTTCCGCTTTAGCTGCGGCTTCTGCCTGAGCTTTGGCTTCGGCATCGGCTTTTTTCTTGTCTTCCGCGCGCTTTTTCTCGTCAGCGGCGGTTTC